>NZ_JBXSQG010000002.1:0-234199 GCF_057063545.1 Gilliamella sp. X-23 | reverse complement strand
TGTCTGGCGGTAATAGCGCGGTGGTCCCACCTGACCCCATGCCGAACTCAGAAGTGAAACGCCGTAGTGCCGATGGTAGTGTGGGTATTACCCATGTGAGAGTAGGGTGCCGCCAGACTTTTAAATTTTATATATACACACCAAATTCGGTGGAGCGGTAGTTCAGTTGGTTAGAATACCTGCCTGTCACGCAGGGGGTCGCGGGTTCGAGCCCCGTCCGTTCCGCCACCTTTATTTAGGGGCGTAGTTCAATTGGTAGAGCACCGGTCTCCAAAACCGGGTGTTGGGAGTTCGAGACTCTCCGCCCCTGCCAAAAAATAATATTTCTGTTCTAATTTTAATCGTTTAGTCGTTTTTGTCTATGTAAATAAAAAAATTTTGTTTACAGATTAACTTAGTCAATTATAATTTTCGCCCAACTACTTTTACAATCTAGATAGAGGATAGAACATGGCTGAGAGTTTTGTAAGTCAACAACGCTTTTTTGATAATAAAAATTATCCAAGAGGATTTTCCCGACATGGGGATTTTACTATTAAAGAAGCTTTGATTTTAGAAAAGCATGGTTGTGCTTTTAAAGAACTTGATGCAGAAACCAGAACCCCTTCCACTGCAGAAGAAAAATCATTTGTAGCCGTTTGCAAAGGTAAAAAAGAACCATCTACTGATTTTGAAAAAACATGGCTGAAATATCTTTCTCGCATAAATAAGCCAAAACGGTTTCATACATTATCTGGCGGAAAGCCACAAGTTGATGTTACTGATGATTTTGTAGATAATGATGACTAATTCTTTTAACCAATGTTTTTGTGTAATTGAATTAGTAATCGATCCATAGAACGATAACTCAATGCTTCTGAAATGTGTTTTCGTTCTATGTTTTCTGACAAATCTAAATCAGCAATTGTTCGAGATACTTTCAATATTCGATGCCATGCCCTAGCAGAGAGTCCCAATTTTATCAATGCCTGCTCTAAATACTCATTATTTTCATTTGATAACTGACAATAGCATTGAATTTCATTCGTACTTAACTGACTATTTAATTTATTGTTTCTTTTAAACTGAATATTTCTTGCTTGTAAAACTCGCTGTTTTACTGTTTCAGTTGATTCTGAAGAAGTAGCTATTTTACTCAGTGTACCTTTTGGTAGTAAAGGTACCTCAATAGAAATATCAAACCTATCAAGAAAAGGTCCTGAAAGTCGATTTAAATAGCGTATGGTTTGTTGTGGTGTCGTTCTATTATGTGTTCCTTGATAATGCCCTGTTGGACTCGGATTCATTGCGGCTATTAATTGAAACTTAGCGGGAAACTTTATTTTTGCATTGGCCCTTGAAATGATTATTTCACCCGATTCAATTGGTTCTCTCAAAGCGTCTAATACTTTTCGATTAAATTCGGGTAATTCATCTAAAAATAATACCCCATTATGTGCTAGTGAAATTTCCCCTGGTTTAGGAATCGATCCTCCGCCAACTAGTGCCGCGGTTGATGCACTATGGTGAGGTGATCTAAAAGGCCTTTTACGCCAGTTTTTAATTGAGCCATTTGGACTAACTAGACTAGTTATTGCTGCACTTTCGAGTGCTTCGTCATCTGATAGTTGAGGTAATAAGGATGTTAAACGAGTTGCTAACATCGTTTTCCCTGTGCCTGGAGGTCCAATTAATAGTAAATTGTGCCCTCCAGCCGCCGCAATTTCTAATGCTCTTTTGGCGTGTTCTTGCCCGATTATATCTTGTAGATTAGCTAAGTTACTATCAATATCTTGGTATTCACGGTATTCAACCGTTGGTAAATCAATTTCTCTATATAAATATTGACATAATTCTAATAGGCTATTAGTGATTAATGTATTGTTTTGGTGAATCAAAGAAATCTCCGATTGATTTTCTGCTGAAATTATTAATATGCGATTTTTCTTTTTCGAAGCGATTGCTGCCGGAATTGCTCCTTTTACAGCTCTAATATTTCCTGATAACGCTAATTCGCCTAGAAATTCATAATGTAATAAATTTTCTGTTGGAATTTGTTCTGTTGCGGCAAGGATAGCAATAGCTATTGGTAAATCAAAGCGGCTTCCTTCTTTTGGTAGATCTGCTGGAGATAAGTTTACCGTTATTTTTTTAGCTGGAAAGGTAAAACCACTATTAATAATGGCACTTCTAACTCGATCTTTAGCTTCTTTAACGGTTGCTTCAGGAAGACCAACTAATACAAAACCTGGTAACCCATTACTAATATGAACTTCGACGTTTATTAAGGGGGCTTGTATTCCAATAGATGCCCGCGTATAAATAATTGCAAGTGACATAGTTTCTAATTATCAATATGTTTAATTTTATTATTATCATATTAGAAAATATCGAAAAACCCATTAAAGCCATTTATTAATGGGATATGACACGCAATAAATAATACAGTTTTGCAATGATTTCAATTCTTTTTATTTAAAATGAGTTTTGAAATAAATGATGATATAAAAAATAGACAAGTATTACTTAATACTATTGAGGGACCTGTTGGCGTATCGTAAATAAATGAAAATATCAATCCAGCAATAACTGATAACATACCTATTATTATTGCAGTTAATGCCATTGTTTCAGGTGTTTTCGAATAATATTTGGCTGTTGCGGCAGGAATAATAAGTAAAGAAGTGATAATTAGGGCTCCGACAAATTTCATCGATAGACCTATTGTTAACGCTAATAGTAGTGTCAAAATTAATTTTGTGAACTGTACGTTAATGCCATGACTAAAAGCTAATTCTTCACTCACAGTAATGAATAAAATGTTATTCCACCGCCAAAACAATAAAGCGCCAATAAATGCTACACAAATAATAATTTGATAAAGATCTGAATATGTTACTGATAAAAGATCACCAAATAAGTATCCCATTAAATCAATACGAATATTGTCCATTAAACTAATTACTACTAAACCAAGTGATAATGCACTATGAGCCAAAATCCCAAGTAAAGTATCAATAGGAAGTTGTTTTTGAGCTTCTAACCAAATTAATCCTAAGGCGAGTAGAAGAGTTATAAAAATGACAGCATAAAATAAATTGATATTCAGTAAAAATCCAAATGCGATACCAAGTAAAGCAGCATGTGATAACGTATCGCCAAAATAGGACATTCTACGCCAAACAACGAAAGTACCTAAAGGTCCTGTTATGCTAGTTAAGCATAATCCAGCTAATAAAGATGGTAATAGTAACTCAATCATTATTTTTCCTTTCATAGCTAGGCAAAACAATTGCCTTATTTTGCTCAATAGGGGATTTGCAGCAATCATGTTGGTGAGTGTGGTGGTGTTTATAAACAGCAATTTGTGATGCCCCGTATCGGCCAAAGAGAGAAATAAACTCTGGGTCATTAGAAACAATGGCTGGCGTACCAGAACAACAGATATGATGATTTAAACAGATTACTTCATCTGTTTTTGCCATGACTAAATGAAGATCATGAGAAACCATTAAGACACCACAATTAAACTGATTTTTTGCATCAGTGATTAAATCATATAAAAGTACCTGGCCATTGACATCTACGCCTTGAGTTGGTTCATCAAGAATCAATAATTGAGGCTTCTTTGCTAAGGCTTGAGCTAGTAAAACACGCTGTAATTCACCACCTGATAATTGATGCATAGATTTATTGATTAAATATTCAGCTTTTACCATGGATAATATATTAAGCATATCTTCATTATTTAATTGCTTATTTAAGTGCATAAAACGTTTAACAGTAATAGGTAATGTTGAATTTAAGTTGATTGACTGTGGCACATAGCCAATCGTTAAATTAGGTGAACGCACGACTGTCCCTGAGGTGCAAGGAACCAACCCCAGAATAACTTTTACTAGGGTCGATTTACCTGCACCATTAGGGCCTAATAATGTAATAATTTGATTAAGATGTATTTTTAATGAAACGTCATATAATATTTTTTGATGGTCAATTTCCACTGAAATATTATTAAGCGTAATTAATGGCGTCATATTGTTGGGGCCCTTGCCTATAAATATGTTATGTTATATTATAACAATAAATTAATTCTATTCTATCATACATTATAAATATAGGATAACGATGTGAAAAAATATATTGTACGGAACAGTAAACAATTAGCTTCTTTTTTAATCATACTGAGTTCATTAGCATTTCTTCACAGTATTACTAATTATGCTAATGCGAAAATTATTTCGTCTGTAAAACCGATAGGGTTTATCACTGAAGCTATCGCTTCTGGAGTGACCGATACTGATATTTTACTCCCTGATGGTGCATCCCCTCACACTTATTATTTAAAACCATCTGATTTAGCTAAACTAAAATCAGCAGAACTTGTGGTTTGGGTTGGTGAAGATATGGAAGCTTTTATGCCAACAATCCTAAAAAGCATTGATAAGCAAAAACAAATCGAATTAATGGCAATACCAGAGATTAACGCATTGCTTCGTATTAGCCATGATGATGAGGATGAAGATAACCATTCTCATGATGAGTCTGTTCAAGAGCATCATCAGCATGGTGAATATGATGAGCATATTTGGCTTTCTCCTGAAATTGCTAAAATTATTGCGCAGTCAATTCATGATAAACTTATCGAGCTTTATCCTAATAAAAGCACATTGATCGATGAAAATTTAAACGAGTTCAACATTAAGCTTGTAGAAACAGAACAAAATATTGCAAAAAAACTCATTACCGTACAAAATAGAGGGTATTTTGTGTTTCATGATGCTTATGGGTATTTTGAGACACGGTTCGGATTGAAAAAACTAGGTAGTTTTACTATAAATCCAGCAGTTCAGCCCGGTTTCCAAAAAGTTTATTCTATTCAGCAGATGCTCAAAGAACACCAAGCTGTATGCGTATTTCGTGAACCGCAGTTTAGCCCAGCAGTTATTGAAAAATTAGTGGATGGAACGGATGTTCGAATTGGAGAATTAAATCCATTAGGAACAGGTATCGCTCTTTCCAAAGATGCATATTCACAATTTTTATTAAAACTAACACAGCAACTGTTGGATTGTTTGGATAAAAATTAGTTTTAGTAATAAATAGTTAAGGTTAATTTTGGCAAGACAAATAAAATCCCCTGATATTGAAAAAAATAATTTTAAAATTCCCTATTTTTCAATATTAGGCGTCCTTTTTATTGTTATTTTATTTACTATTCTGTGGCGTCCACTCAATCTGGATCGAACTGTTTATGTTCCTTTAACTCCTCAAGTTGAAACTACTGTAAATGATAACTCCCATTTTCTTGCTGATGATGGGAGAGTCGAGATAGTCAATGGTAAAACGGCTACCGTTACCGAATCATCAGACGTTCCTGAAGATGAAATTGTTAAGGATGAATTAGATGACATCGTTGATGATAAAGATAACTCAGTGCAATATACTATTGTGCGTGGCGATACTTTGCATGATATCTTAATTCGTTATAACGTTAACCGAAATGATATTTATCAGTTAACGACTAAATTTAAACAACTTGCAAATTTAAGAATAGGCCAACAAATTAGCTGGACGACTGATGATAATCATAATTTGCAAACTTTTAGTTGGACAATATCAAGTAATAATATTCGAATCTATGAAAAATCTGGCGATAAATTTGTAGAAAGTTCCGAAACAGCTGAAGTTGTACCACAAGATATTGTTATAAAAGGTGATATTAAAACTAATTTTGTTGCTGATGCGCGCAAAAGTGGTCTAACTAGTAATGAAATTGGTATTATTACCCGCGCTTTACAATGGCGTTTAGATTTTCGTCGATTACAAGTTGGTGATAAATTTTCAGTTGTTCTAACACGAGAAATGCATGGTAAAAGTTTATCCAATAGCCAGTTACTGGGTGTCCGTGTTAAAAGTGGAACCAAGGATTATTATGCTATTCTAGCTGATGATGGTAAATATTATGACATCAGTGGTAACAGCTTATCCCAAAGCTTTTTTCGTTATCCTTTAGCTACAAAAGCACGTGTTTCTTCTGGATTTAACCCACGCCGTTTGCACCCAGTTACAGGACAAATAGCCCCTCATAATGGTGTAGATTTTGCAGTATCACGCGGAACACCTGTATTATCCGTTGGTAATGGTGAAGTAGTCATTGCAAAGTATAGTGGTTCAGCAGGTAACTATATTGCTATCCGGCATGGTCGTCAGTATATGACCACTTATATGCACTTGGATAAAATTTTAGTCAAACCAGGACAACAAGTTAAGCAAGGCGATAAAATTGGACTATCAGGAAACACAGGGCGTTCCACTGGTCCTCATTTGCACTTTGAATTACATATTAATAATAAGCCAGTCAATCCGTTAACGGCAAGTTTACCTATTTCTGAAGGATTAACAGGTAAGTCAAAAAAAGCTTTCTTGTCAAAAGTTAAAAGTATTAGCTCACAGCTAAATTTTTAAATTTATGCATTTATTTTATATTTAAATACCTACTTAATTGAAATTTTTCTAAAAAAGAAGGGTAAGGTATCCTTAAAAAATTATGTTATCATAAGCTAATTTTATTGGATAATAAATGTTAGGTGCAGTTTGAATACATCAACTAAAACAGCAAAAAAACGATCTTCTAAAAGGACTAAAAAAAATAAAAAGCCTACACTTTTGCGACGATTTTTAACATTATTATTTAAGTTATTTCTCATATTTGTTGCTGTGGCTATTATTTATGGTGTCTATCTTGATCAACAAATCAAAGAGAGGATTGACGGAAATGTGTGGGAGTTGCCAGCAGCGGTTTATGGTCAAATTATTGATCTTGAGCCTGATAGTGAATATAGCTTAAATGATGTAGTGACAATGTTAGTTGGTGCCCAATATCGTCAGCAAGATACTAAAGCTACTCGTCCTGGTGAATTTATTGTAAGTAACGATGCAGTTGAAGTCTATCGTCGGCCTTTTACTTTTCCTGATGGTGAAGAGCAAGCGTTTAGAGTCAGAATTACTTTTTATGAAAATCGTATCGATCGTATTACTAATCTAGAGACGGGGCGTGATTTTGGATTGCTTAAAATTGATCCTAAATTAATTACTATGATGCACTCTCCAAATGGCGAACAGCGGTTATTTGTGCCATTAAAAGAATTCCCTGATTCATTGTTACAAACATTGATAGCAACAGAAGATAAACGTTTTTACGATCATCATGGTGTAAGTTTATATTCTATTGGCCGTGCTATTTTTGTTAATTTAACAACAGGTCGTACCGAGGGTGGAAGTACATTAACCCAGCAAACGGTCAAAAATCTTTTTTTAACTAATGAACGTAGTTTAAGTCGAAAAATACGTGAAGCTTATATGGCATTAATTTTGGATGCTCGTTATAGCAAAGAACGTATTTTAGAACTGTATTTAAATGAAGTTTATTTGGGACAAGCAGGTAGTGAGGAGATTCATGGTTTCCCATTAGCAAGTCTTTACTATTTTGGTCGTCCAGTTAATGAACTTACATTGGATCAGCAAGCAGTACTAGTTGGTATGGTCAAAGGGGCTTCATTATATAATCCTTGGACACAACCTCAACAAGTTATTGAACGTCGCAATGTGGTTTTAAAACTCACTGAGCAGCAAGGTATTATTGATGATGAGTTGTATACTTTATTAAGTCAGCGCCCACTAACAGTTCTACCTAAAGGTGGTGTGATTTCACCACAACCAGCATTTATGCAAGTTGTGCGCAGTGAACTTCGAAAACAATTAGGTGATAAAGCAGATCATTTGTCTGGTATGAAGATTTTTACTACCTTTGATCCTGTGGCTCAATCTGCTGCAGAGCAAGCGGTCACTAACGAAATTGAGAAACTGCGTACATCAACCAATAAAGAATTACAAACAGCAATGGTGATTGTGAGTCGTGAGACTGGGGAAATTCGCTCAATTATTGGTAGCGCAGAACCGCGTTATCCGGGTTATAACCGTGCTTGGTTAACTCAGCGAGCAATTGGTTCATTAGCTAAACCGTCAACTTATCTAACCGCACTTGGACAACCCGATCATTACCAACTCAATACTTGGCTTAACGATAATCCTTTATCGATTAAGCTTGATGGTGGAGGCTATTGGGAACCGAAAAACTATGATCGAAAATTCCGCGATCGTGTTATGTTAGTCGACGCCTTAGCGCTTTCACTTAATGTACCTACTGTTAATTTAGGTATGGCATTGGGGCTTGATGCAACAAAAAATACTTTACAAGCGCTGGGCGTACCAGCAGAGCGTATACCTAATTTACCATCAAGGTTACTTGGTGCTTTAGAATTAACACCGTTAGAAACTGCACAGATGTTTCAAACGATAACTAATAATGGTCAACGTTCTCCACTTTCTATTTTAAGATATGTATTGACTGACAAAGGTGAGCTTGTTTATCAAAGCTATCCACAACAGCTTCAGGCAGTATCTCAACAATCGGCTTATCTAACTACTTACGCTATGCAACAAGTGGTTAATTCGGGGACATCTCGTTCATTAAAAGCTAAATACGGTTCGTTTAATTTAGCTGCTAAGACAGGAACAAGTAATGATTCTCGTGATAGCTGGTTTACAGGGATTGACGGTAAAAATGTTGCTGTTATTTGGATTGGTTTAGATGATCATTCTCCAATGAAATTAACGGGTGCAACTGGTGCCCTAAAAATTTATAGTGAATACTTACAAAATAACCCACCAAAGAAATTAGTGCTGCCACAACCTCAAAATATTTTTATGGTACCTATTGATAGTGATGGGCAGTGGCAATGTAATGGAAGCGGAATTCGATCTTTACCTGTATGGACGATTAATCCTCAGAGCTTATGCAATGGTAATAACCAGTCAGTGCCTGCTCAGCAAGCTCCAAATTGGGTTACAGACCTATTAAATAACTAGGGGGGAAAAAGAATATGCCTGAATTACCAGAAGTTGAAACAAGTCGCCGAGGCATCTTACCGTATTTAAAGGGACAAACTATAGATAAAATTATTGTTCGACAATCTAAATTACGCTGGCCAGTTGATAGGGCTATAAGTAATGCTCATGGACAAGTTATTTTAGATATAAAACGACGTGCAAAATATTTATTATTACAGCTATCTAACAACTGGATTGTGATTCATCTGGGAATGTCAGGTAGCTTACGTATTTTAAAAAAACACCAAAAAGCAGAAAAGCACGATCATATCGATCTCGTTTTAGGAAATGGTATCATATTACGTTATACCGATCCTAGGCGTTTTGGATCTTGGCTTTGGACTAGTTCATTAGGCGAAATATCTCAATTACAACATTTGGGACCAGAGCCTTTAAGTAATGAATTTTCAGCAGAATATCTATTCGAAAAAGCCCAAAATCGAAAAGTGCCCATTAAAAGCTGGATTATGGATAACCATATTGTAGTTGGAGTCGGCAATATTTATGCTTCTGAATCGCTATTTATGGCAAAAATTAATCCTAATCGCAAAGTCAGCTCCTTACAATTAAATGAATTTGAAAGATTGGTTGCTTCCATTAAACAAGTTCTTACCAAATCAATTGAACAAGGCGGAACAACACTAAAGGATTTTCTTCAGTCTGATGGCAAACCTGGATATTTTGCGCAAGAATTACAAGTTTATGGACGCAAAGATGAACCGTGCATAATTTGTGGTACAGAAATAAAATCACAAAAAATAGGACAGCGTAATACTTTTTATTGTGAAAATTGCCAAAAATAATGTCATCTTTTTAAGCAAAATTATCACTTCCTTATGGTCGCCATCTAAATTGTAAACTTTTTTATATATTTATTCATTTTCATATATAAAAATATCTTTTCAAACTCTTTAAACCTTATTTAAATAGGATTAGTATAGACACCTACAATTAGAATAATTTTTTTATTATTACTTTGGGTATTTTATATAGTAAAACCATTATTATTACATAAATCTTTTTATTTTAAAGACTATGGACTTGTTACCAGATATCGGCTATCTTTCTCGCTACAAAATTGTTTATGTTTTGTAAAGTTTAGTATGTGTAGCTAGTTAACGGTAATATATTAATTTTCAAAGATTTTATTTTCTGTTTTTTATCGGTTTATGTTTAATTTAACTCAATGTTTCTTGCTTTTATTAAGGAATTTAAGATGATCAAATTCGCTTCTCGCTTTTTGACAACTTGTTTTATTTTATTTTTTACTACGATGGTTAATTCTGAAGTCAGAATTATTATTACCGATGGAGTGAATTCTGCTAAACCAATCGCTGTTGCTCCATTTAAATGGACTGGTGGAGGAGAGCCCCCACAAATTATTGAAGATATTATTGCTTCTGATTTGCGTAATAGCGGTAAGTTTAATCCTATTGACGTTAATCGTATGCCTCAAAAACCAACCACTGCTTCAGAGGTGACCCCTGCAGTATGGAATAATCTTGGTGTTTCGGCAGTTGTAGTAGGCTCAATTCAACCCGATGCGTCAGGGAAATACCTTATAAATTATCAATTAGTTGATACAGTCAACCATCCTGGTACAGTTTTGGCACAAAACCAATTTTCTATTGAAAAACGCTGGCTTCGTTATGCGGCGCATACTGCTAGTGATGAAATCTTTGAATCACTAACGGGTATTAAAGGTGCATTTAGAACACGAATTGCTTATGTTGTTAAAACAACTAAAGGGCCTTTTTCGCATGAATTAAGAGTGTCTGATTATGATGGTTATGATCAAACCACTGTTCATCGTTCTAAAGAACCGTTAATGTCTCCTACTTGGTCACCTGATGGTAAAAAATTGGCCTATGTGACTTTTGAAGGCGGTCATTCTGCATTGGTTTTAAAAACATTAGAGAGTGGTGCTGTTCAAACAATTGCATCTTTTCCTCAACATAATGGCGCTCCAGCATTTTCTCCAGATGGTAGTAAATTAGCGTTTGCTTTATCTAAAGGAGGAAGCTTAAATTTATATATGATGGATTTAAGTAGCAAAAAAATCACGCAAATCACTTCTAGCCGTAGTAATGATACAGAGCCATCTTGGATGCCGGATAATCAAACTATTGTCTACACTTCTGACCAAGCGGGACGTCCTCAATTATATAGTATCAATATTAATGGTGGTGCATCTCAAAGAATAACGTGGGATAATACGCAGAATCAGAATGCCCGCGTGTCGCCGGATGGTTCTTTTATTGCTATGATATCAACTAATAATGGTGAACAACATATTACTCGATATGATATGGACACAAAAACCTATCAACGTTTAACCGATACTTTTTTAGATGAAACGCCAAGTATTGCACCAAACGGTACTATGATCATTTATAGTTCATCACAAGGATTAGGTACCATTTTGAATCTTGTATCTACCGATGGTAATTTTAAAGCAAGGTTACCGGCAACCGATGGGCAAGTAAAATTCCCTGCATGGTCGCCATATTTATAAGAAGAGCTTAAAAATTATACAATATTGTGATTATTAAAATTGTGTAAAGCTTAAGGTCGTTATAATATATACTTCTAATCTTTCTGGTTAGTAACTGGTGTTACTTTTAAGTTGGTTAGATGTATAAAATATAAGTAATAATTTATTTAAACAAAGGAGTTAATACAATGCAATTTTCTAAATTTCTTAAAGTAGCTGCGGTTGCTTTACCATTAATCGCTGTAACTGCATGTTCATCTAATAGTAGCCGTAACGCAGGTGGTAATTCAAATGGTACTTTATCAAAAGAAGCCTTAGAACAACTTCAAAAATTACAACAAATGAACACAGTATATTTTGATTTTGATAAATATAATGTTAAGTCTGAATATGCAACATTATTAAATGCACACGCTGTATTTATTCGTGCAAATAATGTAAAAGTTGTTATCGAAGGTCATGCTGATGAACGCGGTACTCCTGAATATAACATCGCATTAGGTGAACGCCGTGCAGCTGCAGTTAAATCATACCTACAAGGTAATGGTGCTTCTGCAAGCCAAATGGAAATTGTTTCTTATGGTAAAGAAAAACCAGCTGTATTAGGGCATGATGAAGCAGCTTATGCTAAAAACCGTCGTGCTGTAGTAACTTATGCTGGATATTAATAGTATCTTATAACGGCTGATTATTCAGCCGTTTTTATTTTCTAAGTTCACGCCGAGTCTAATAATATGCATAAAAAAATACTCACATTGTTCCTGTTTCTTTTATTTACAGGTTATGGTTGTGCTGCGGGTAGTTCTGATATCGATAGAACTATTCAAGCTCAAGGGCAATTAATAATTCAAAACCAACAAAAAATTAGCGATTTACAAGCTGATGTAGATACACTCCGTGGTCAGTTAGAGGAAACAAAATATCAATTGAATCAGGTAATTGAACGCCAAAAAATGATTTTACAGCAAATGGCTAATGGTTCTGGATTTTCATCAAATTCTAATTCTGACTCACAAGAAAATAGCTCAGCTCAATCTTCTGATTCGACTTCATCAACATCTTCGCCTTCAGATTTATCTGGATGGACAACTTCAGGTGATGATAAAGCTGATTATAATTTTGTCATGCAGTTTGTTAATGATGGCAAACAAAATAATGAAGCCATTGCCGCGTTTCAAAAGTATTTAAAAAACTACCCAAAGTCTAATTACCGAGCCAACGTTAATTATTGGCTCGGTCAACTTTCATATAAACAAAACAAAAAAGATGATGCTTCATTTTATTATGCGAGTGTGGTAAAAGATTTCCCATCTTCACCAAAAGCCGCTGATAGCCTTTATAAAGTAGGATTGATTTTACTTGATAAAGGGGATACTAAAAATGCTAAAGCTGTTTTTCAACAAGTGGTGAATAAGTATTCAAAAGATAAGAATGCAGTTGCTCTTGCGAATAAAAAATTAGCGTCACTAAAGTAAAATGTATAAATAACCAGCTATTGCGTGAAAATGGCAATAAAAGGGTTGCGTAGCATTATAATTATAAGTATTATACCAACCCGAAATCGCTTGTGGCTTTAAGTACTAAAGGTAAAGTGGTTTTTGTCAAATGGGTCGTTAGCTCAGTCGGTAGAGCAGCGGACTTTTAATCCGTTGGTCGAGCGTTCGAATCGCTCACGACCCACCATTTATCTCATAAATCTTCACTTACTTCATTTTTAGCTAATACCATTTCAACGTTTGAACCTTGAACAGAATAAATCCCTACATTTATTAGTATGCTTAAAAGGAAGAAAAAGGGAGATATTCTCCCCTTTTTTATATTACTTAGCTTTGGCGGCTAATTCGATAATTTTCATCGTTACTTCAAAAGATTTAAGAAATGATGATAATGGTAAAAACTCAAAGCACGAATGAAAGTTATGTGCACCAGTAAAGTAATTTGGTGTGGTAAGACCTCTAGCAGAAAGTGCTGAACCATCCGTTCCCCCCCGCATAGCAATCGTATTTGGCTGAATATTGAGGTGCTCAAATGATTGATAAATCAAATCAATACAGCGACGATCATTACCCAAATAGTTAGCTATATTGCTATAAATATCGGTAATTTTACACTCAATTTTAGCCCTTGGATATTTTCGGCTAATAAAGCTCACCACTTCTTGGATATAAGCTTTACGTGCTTCATATTTAGCTAAATCAAAGTCACGAATACTCATTTTTAATGTTGTGGTACTTTGATTGCCAACAATATCATTAAACCAAAAATAACCTTCTTTACCTTCGGTATGTTCAGGTGTTTCGAAACTATCAAAACAGTTAATAATATCATTAGCTACACGGATAGGATTGATTAAAACATTTTTTGCCGACATTGGATGAGCAGATACACCAGTAATCTCAATGATTGCTGAGCCAGCATTGAAAGTTTCATAAACGACTTCACCTAGTTCACAACAATCGATTGTATAAGCAAAATCGGGTTTGAAGCGATTTAAATCAAGTTTCTTAGCACCATTTAAGCCTACTTCTTCATCAGGTACAAATGCCACATAAATATCACCATGTGTAAGATTTTGTTGTTGTAATTGATCTAACATTGTCATCACAACGGCAATGGCGGCTTTATTATCAGCACCAAG
Organism: Gilliamella sp. X-23; assembly: GCF_057063545.1. NCBI lineage: Bacteria > Pseudomonadati > Pseudomonadota > Gammaproteobacteria > Orbales > Orbaceae > Gilliamella > Gilliamella sp. X-23. The sequence goes on along the minus strand of NZ_JBXSQG010000002.1, from coordinate 220,136 downwards.
TACACTTGTGCCATCAGTTACAATCAATTCATCATTAAGATACTTATTCAATTCAGGATGTTCATCAACTTTAAACCAGATATTTTTATCTTTATTTAACAGGATATCTTGACCGGTAAAGGTCACTCTCTGTGGCTTGATTTTATCTGATAAGGCAACATCGACCGTATCAAGATGGGCAACATAACCAATTTTGGGCGCATTTGGATTATTGCCTGGTAGTTTAGCCGTTACAATACTATGCTCATCAAGGTGAACATCTTGTAAATTAAGTTCGCTCAACTCTTGTTTGAGTAATTTGGCTAATTCTGTTTGCCCTGGGGTTGAGGGCACATGCGCACATCCAAGAGCACTTTGACTTGGAACGTTGACATAACGTAAAAAACGCTCAACTAATTGTTCGGTAATATTCATTATAGTTTGACTCCTTATGGTAACTAATTATTTACGGGTGGATATACATAGCCACTGTCAAAACCAATTGGTAGACCTAAGAACCAAAAGAGCAATAAGTTTACCGTTAATGCAATAAGTAGTGCGGCGGTATAAGGAATCATCATCGAACTTAATGTGCCTACACCGGTGTTTTTACAGTATTGCTGGCAATAAGCAATAATCAAAGGATAAAAAGCAAACATTGGTGTACTAACATTAACTGCCGAGCTGATACGATAAGCCGCTTGTGTTAATTCTGGTGAGATGCCAACTGACATAAGCATTGGTACAAAAATCGGTGCTAATATGGCCCATTTAGATGATGCAGAGGTAATTAACACATTTAACATGCTCGTTAGAATTATCACTCCAAAGATTGTGACAACTGAAGGCAGATGTAGCGCTTTTAAAAACTCAGCACCACCAATCGCAATTAATGTTCCAATTTGTGAATGAGAAAAGACATATAAAAATTGTGCACAAAAGAACGCAAAAACAATAAATGGAATAAGAGATTTTGTGATGTTCTCCATCGCTTTTACAATATCGCGCGAAGATTTAAATGCTCCGGTTATAAAACCGTGTATTAATCCCGGAATGGCAAAAAATACAAACAATAGTGGCACAATAATTTGCATAATTGGAGCTTTATTGCTTGTCATACTTCCATCAGGAGCACGTAATAAAGAGTTTTCTGGTAATAATAATAAAACCAAACCAATAGCAATCGCTAAAAAGACAATTGAAGCGACTTTAAATGCTCGGTTCTCAACCGGTGTGATTTCTGGCGAATTGGTAATATTATCTAACTTTAAATCATTATTTAAAGGCATGGTTGCATTTAAACGAGGTTCGACGATTTTATCGGTAACAAACCAGCAAGCTAATAATACAAAAAAGGTACCGCCAAAGCTCAAAAAGTAGTTACAAAGCACGTTGACTTGATAAGAGGGATCGATAATTTGTGCAGCACTTTGGGTAAAGCCTTGCATAATTGGATCGATAATTGATGGCGTATAACTTGAGCTAAACCCACCAGCTAAGCCTGCAAATGAAGCTGCAATCCCCGCTAGTGGATGACGTCCAATTGCATAAAACATCATCGCTGATACAGGCATTAAAATCACATAAGCTGAATCAGCAGCAATATGGCAAACCATACTGACAAAAATAACTGAAGGTGTCACTAATTTTTTAGGGGTGATAGCCAATAATTTTTTAAGTAGTACATGGATATAACCACTACTTTCAGCAATACCAATACCTAATGTTGCTACAATAGTAATGCCAAGTGGTGGGAACGAGACAAAATTAGGCACCATCTTGGTAAAAAAAGTGACCAAATGATCGGGAGCCAGCATATTGACAACAACAAGTTTATTTTGCGTAACAGGATTAATGTAATTAAAGTTTACAAAAGAGAGTAATAAAGAAGCTACAAAACAGATAATTAAGGCATAAAAAAACAGTGTTGTTACATCGGGAATTTTGTTGCCAATTCGTTCAATAGTATTTAGAAAGCCACCCGTTCTTATTGGTGACGGATTAGTTGTTTGATTCATAATAAAATTAGTGTAAATATTATTCGTAAAAACAATGTAGCATAGATCGATCATGCAGGCAAACATGGCTTTTAGCTATTGTTTTGTGCTGGTTGTCACTTAACTTGCAACTTTTTTATATTATTTTTATTTATATGATCACGCAATTTTGAATTTTCTTTGATGTGCATAATATTTAATATTTTGATAGTGTAAAAATCAAACTATCGATCGTACTTGTTCTACGTAATTTTAATTAATTATCAAAAAACGCGGTTAATAAAAGATTTTAATACAAGATTGCATAAAAAAAATTATTAGTATATTGTGATGAATATTAATTCACAAAAATAGAATAAACATTCATTTTAATTGTAAGTGAAATCTGAAAGGATAATATATGCAATGGGAGCTTAATTATGGTTTTTGATATTGATTTAATTAAACGAATTTACCAAAGTTATCCACAAAAGATTGAGCTGATCCGCCAAAAAATTGGAAAACCGTTAACCTTAACGGAAAAAATCCTTTATGCACATCTAGCCGAAGGTGAAGAGATTAAGGTTTATAAACGGGGGGAGGACTATGTTAATTTTTCACCCGATCGCGTTGCTATGCAAGATGCAACTGCCCAAATGGCGCTTTTACAGCTAATGAATTCAGGTCGTAATAGCGTTGCTGTACCCTCAACAGTGCATTGTGATCACCTTATTCAAGCCTATAAAAATGCTCATGATGATTTAATTGTTGCAGAAAGTAATAATCAAGAAGTTTATCAATTTCTACGTGATGTATCGAATAAATATGGTATTGGGTTTTGGAAGCCCGATGCAGGTATTATTCATCAAGTCGTACTTGAAAATTATGCATTCCCCGGAGGTATGATGATTGGCACTGATTCACATACGCCAAATGCTGGTGGACTTTCAATGCTCGCAATAGGGGTTGGTGGTGCAGATGCTGTTGATGTTATGGCTGGTATGCCTTGGGAATTGAAAATGCCAAAAATCATTGGCGTAAAATTGATTGGTAATCTATCAGGTTGGGTATCACCAAAAGATATTATTTTAAAACTAGCAGGAATTTTAACGGTTAAAGGCGGCACCAATTCCGTGATTGAATATTTTGGTGAAGGGACTTCAACTTTATCAGCAACAGGAAAAGCAACTATCTGTAATATGGGGGCAGAAGTCGGAGCAACAACATCAATATTCCCTTATAGTAAAAAGTCGGCTGATTATTTAACGATGACAGGACGCCAAAAAGTGGTTGATTTAGCAAATATGTTAACGGACTGTTTCAATCCTGATGAGGCTGTTTTAGTACAACCAGAAACATACTATGATCAAGTAATAGAAATTAATCTATCTGAATTGGAGCCTTATGTTAATGGGCCCTTTACACCTGATTTAGCTTATCCTATTTCACAACTTGCTACTGCTATCAAAGAGCATAATTACCCTGATAACATGGAGGTAGGCTTGATTGGTTCATGTACTAACTCTTCTTATCAGGACTTGATGCGTGCGGCTTCAGTGATTGATAATGCAAATCAATTAGGACTAAAGGTAAAAGCAAAATTAATCATTAACCCTGGCTCAAAACAAGTGAAATACACCTCAAAGAAAGATGGCATTTTAAGTCGCTTTGAACAAGCTGGTGCAGCTATTATGGCTAATGCTTGTGGACCTTGTATTGGGCAATGGCGCCGTGATGAAGTTGCTGATGAACATAAAAATTCGATTGTGACATCTTTTAATCGTAACTTTGTTAAACGTAATGATGGTAGCCCAAATACTTATGCATTTATATGCTCTCCTGAAATTGTAACTGCATTATCGATTGCAGGTAAACTCAGCTTTAATCCACTCACTGATAGTTTAATCAATGATAAAGGCCAGAAAGTGAAATTATCTGAACCAGTAGGGGATGAGTTGCCTAAGCAAGGGTTTGTTGTTGATGATGCTGGTTATATAGCACCCATTGCCAATGGCAGTGCGGTTGAAGTTCATATTTCAAGTCACTCAGAGCGGCTACAACAACTTTCACCTTTTTTACCTTGGGATGGAAAAGACATTACTTCACAACCCTTACTCATTAAAGCAACGGGTAAATGTACTACCGATCATATTTCAATGGCGGGTAAATGGCTAAAATTTCGAGGACATCTAGATAATATTTCTAATAATATGTTAATTGGTGCAGTTAATGCCTTTAATCAAAAAACCAACTCAGTTTTAGATCCGCAAACAGGTAATTATGTTGAAGTACCCATATTAGCTCGTCAGTTAAAAGCTCAAGGACTAGGCTCAATTGTTGTAGCTGAAGAAAATTATGGTGAAGGCTCATCACGGGAACATGCCGCAATGGAGCCTCGCTTTTTAAATGTTAAAGCCATTGTGGTTAAATCATTTGCACGAATTCATGAAACGAATCTTAAAAAACAAGGAATGTTAGCTTTAACATTTGTTAATAAAGACGATTATGACAAAATTCGTGAGGATGACAAAATTAGCATTATTGGGTTAGTAGATTTCGCACCAGATAAAGAGCTGACAATGATACTTCATCATCAAGATGGAAGCACGGACTCTTTTGCTGTTGCACACACTTATAATCAATCTCAAATAGAATGGTTTAAAGCAGGTAGTGCTTTAAATAAGTTGAAGGAAGGATTTAACTAACTGAAAAAAGAGGGGGAAGATGCAATATGAATCAGCAAGTTTCAATTGAAAATGGACAATTAATTGTCCCAAATCATCCAACTATTCCTTTTATTGAAGGCGATGGTGTGGGTAAAGAGATTTGGAATGCTGCTCGAACAATTTTTGATAAAGCGATTGAAAAAGCTTATCAAAATAAACGCAGCATTAAATGGCAAGAAGTACTTGCTGGTGAAAAGTCATTCAACTTGAATGGTGCATGGTTACCGGAAGAAACTATGAATGCTTTTAAACAATATCTTATTGGTATCAAAGGTCCTTTAACTACGCCTGTGGGGGATGGGATTCGTTCACTCAATGTTGCTCTTCGCCAAGAGTTAGATCTTTATGTATGTTTGCGTCCTGTTCGTTGGTTCAAAGGGGTGGAATCGCCAATAAAACATCCCGAAAAAGTAAGCATGACTATTTTTCGAGAAAATACTGAAGATATTTATGCTGGTATTGAATGGCTACAAGGCACACAGGAAGCTGAAAAATTTTACCAATTTTTATCACAACAAATGGGCGTTAGTAAAGTTCGTTTTCCTAAAACTTCGTCATTTGGTGTCAAACCTGTTTCAATTGAAGGATCAGAACGTTTAATTAGAGCTGCAATTAAATATGCTCTTCACCATAAATTACCCTCTGTTACCCTAGTACATAAAGGTAATATTATGAAGTTTACAGAGGGGGGATTTAAACAGTGGGGATATGCACTAGCAGAGAAAGAATTTACTGATGCTGTTTTTACTATGAATCAATATGCAAAAATCCAAAAAACGGCTGGCACATCAGCGGCAGAACAAGCATTAAAGAACGCTCAATCTTCGTCAAAATTAATTATTAAAGATGTGATTTGTGATGCATTTTTACAAAATACTTTGTTAAAACCAGAAGATTATTCTGTTGTTGCAACGTTAAACCTTAATGGTGATTATGTTTCAGATCAACTTGCTGCGATGGTCGGGGGCATTGGTATTGCACCTGGCGCGAATATTAACTATCTGACAGGTCATGCTATTTTTGAAGCAACACATGGCACAGCTCCTGATATTGCAGGAAAAAATCAAGCAAATCCATCATCATTATTGCTATCAGGTGTGATGATGTTTGATTATCTTGGTTGGTATGAAGTTGGACAATTAATTACCCATGCAATGCAAAGCTTATTTCAAGAAGGTAAGGCAACAGCCGATTTAGCTCGTTTTATGAAAAATGGGCAATCGTTATCTACAACTGAATTTACTCAAGCAGTAATCGATAATTTATAGCAAAAGAGGAAATAATAAATGAAAGAAAAGTATTTAGTTTATAAATTATCAGAAACGATTAAAAACACTAGTAAAATTGAATCACAATTATTTGAAACTTTTAATGTAAAACGTGGGTTACGTAACGCTGATCACACTGGCGTATTAGTTGGTTTAACCAAAATTGGAGATGTGCTAGGTTATGAACATTTAGAAGGTGGTTCATTAAAACCTATTCCAGGAAAATTATTATATCGAGGCATTGATATTGAAGATCTTGTACATAATGCACAAAAAGAGCAACGAACAGGATTTGAAGAAACGATCTATCTACTATTATCAGGTTCTTTACCCGATAAAGAAGAGTTATACGATTTTTCACGATTACTTTGTGAATCAATGGCACTGGAAAAGCAAACTAAGATTGCTATCATGGAACTTGAAGGTCATGATGTGATGAATATTTTAGCAAGAACAGTGCTTGAAATGTATACTTATGATTCTAAAGCTGATGATACATCTCGTGATAATTTAATGCGGCAATCCATAGATCTCATTGCAAAATTTCCTGCCATTATTGCCTATGCTTATAATATGTTAAGTCACAGCGCTAAAGGTAAATCATTACATATCCGCCACCCAAATGAGGATTTTTCCATTGCTGAAAACTTTTTATATATGATGAAAGGATCTGAAGGATATACAGAACTTGATGTGCGAGTGCTGGATTTGGCAATGATTATCCATGCAGAACACGGTGGCGGAAATAATTCAACATTTACGGTACGAGTGACTAGCTCTACAGGCACTGATACTTACTCATCAATTGCGGCAGGTATTGGATCGTTAAAAGGTCCATTACACGGTGGTGCTAATTTACAAGTAGGTAAAATGCTTAAGCACCTAGCTAAAGAAATTAAAAATTGGAGTGATGTAAATGAAATTGATGCCTATTTACAACGTATTTTAAATAAAGATGTATTTGATAAAAAGGGTCTAATTTATGGTATTGGGCATGCGGTTTATACGGTATCAGATCCAAGAGCTGTGTTGCTCAAAGAAATGGCGTATGAACTAGCCAAAGAAAAAGGGCGAGAAAAAGAGTATAATTTTTTAAATTTGCTTGAAGAACGCGCTATCCATGCTATTTTGAATCGAAAAAATGCCAGAACAAAAAAACAAGTTTGCGCTAATGTCGATTTCTATTCTGGCTTTGTTTATGACATGATTGGCTTGCCTCGAGAGGTCTATACGCCATTATTTGCAATGTCACGTATTGTTGGTTGGTGTGCTCATCGAATTGAAGAGCTTAATTTTGATGATCGCCGAATTATTCGCCCTGCTTATAAAAATATTGGTCAATTCATGCCGTTTATTCCATTAAAAGATCGTTAAACTTATCATCCGTCAGTATTATGCTGGCGGCATCAATAAAAACCATTATTTCTTGAAAAAAGCATGGTGATTTAAAGTAATAGTTTGTAGACTATGCTTCCTTATCAGTTTTCAGCTGTATACTTTTTATATAAATTGGATATGAATCTTTTAAAATCTTTAGCCACTGTAAGTTCAATGACGATGGTTTCTCGCGTATTAGGTTTTGTGCGTGATGCTATTATTGCGCGTTTTTTTGGCGCTGGCATGGCGACCGATGCTTTTTTTGTGGCCTTTAAACTTCCTAATTTACTACGGCGTATTTTTGCTGAAGGTGCTTTTTCGCAAGCCTTTGTGCCTATTTTAGCGGAATATAAAAATCAGCAAGGTATTGAGGCAACTCGTACCTTTGTTGCTTATATTGCAGGATTATTAACGCTAGTATTAGCTATTGTGACCTTAATTGGGGTTGTCACTGCACCTTTTATCATTATGCTAACTGCACCAGGATTTATGCAAGAATCAACCGAAAAATTTGAACTTGCAACGACGATGTTGCGTATAACCTTTCCTTATATCTTTTTTATATCACTGGCTTCACTTGTTGGCGCTATACTCAACACGTGGAATCGTTTCTCGGTTCCCGCTTTTGTGCCAACACTACTCAATGTGAGTATGATTATATTCACGCTATTTTTAACACCTTACTTTAACCCTTCCGTATTAGCACTTGCCGTGTCGGTTGGAGTTGGCGGGATTTTGCAATTATTCTATCAGCTACCTTATTTAAAAAAGATTGGCATGCTAGTATTGCCCCGTATTAATCTTAAAGATAGTGGTGTTTGGCGCGTTTTAAAACAGATGGGGCCGGCAATTTTAGGGGTATCTGTTGGACAAATATCATTAATTATTAATACAATTTTTGCATCATTTCTCGTTTCTGGCTCGGTTTCGTGGATGTATTATGCGGATCGATTAATGGAATTTCCTGCCGGTGTGCTTGGTGTGGCATTAGGTACCATATTATTGCCATCGTTAGCCAAAAGCTTTTCTAAAGGCGACCATAAACAATATTCAGAGTTGTTAGATTGGGGATTACGCCTCTGCTTTTTATTGGCCTTACCAAGCACGATTGCATTGGGCGTTATTTCTCGCCCACTTATATCAACTTTATTTGAATATGGTCAATTTACCTTAAATGATACATTGATGACACAGCGAGCTTTAGTTGCTTACTCTATCGGTCTACTTGGATTGATTTTAATTAAAGTGTTAGCACCCGCATTTTATTCGCGTCAGGACATTAAAACCCCCGTCAAAATTGCAATTGTCACCTTAATTTTAACACAGCTAATGAATCTCGTTTTTATTGGGCCATTACAGCATGCAGGCCTTTCACTATCCATTGGTTTAGCCGCTTGCTTTAATGCTGGATTATTGTATTGGCAATTACGTAAAAAACAACTTTATCAACCGCAATCCGGTTGGTATGGATTTTTAATCAAAATCATCATAGCGGTAATTTTAATGTCTGCGGCATTATGGTTTGGTTCACACTTATTACCTGACTGGTCAACAGGTTCAATGTTGGTTCGTATTGGGAGATTGTTTGTATTGGTAATTGTTGGAATCGTTGTCTATTTTGCGTCGTTGATTGCTATGGGATTTAAGATCAAACACTTTATTAAACGAATTGATTAACAACAAACAATAATTAAAATTTTGTTAAAAATTTTAGATAACAGGAACGTTTAGGTAAAATTAATAAGGAAATAAGATGAATAAAGTGTCTTTTTTTACTCTCCCCATTATTGGTGGTGTAGTTTATTTTTTATTGAGTTGTTTTTTTTTAGACGTATTTCGGTTACTAGATTTTGATATTTCAATTTATTTCTATCAAAATAAATTTGTAGATACATTATGGTTTTTTGGCCTGTTGTCGCTTGTTCTTCATTACGCTAATGTTCATATTGTTAATAAAATCAATGTAATATTATTGATTTTTATGATGATAATATTTTCAATAATTGCTGCATTTATTCAACAAAGTATAATTATTTATTTCTACGAGCTATCTATTTAATAAAACTTTACAAATTTTCAACAAAAAAAAATAGCGCATTATTAATCAACAGGATATGATTCAGGCACTTTAAAATAAAGCAGTGCTCATTAATTGAGCTGTTTTTATTTAAATTTGAATAAAAACATAAATTTAATTGACTGGATAATCGAAATGCGTTACCATGACTATCATATCTGGCATCTTGCTTGCCAAACCTACGCCCTAAATCTTTTTTATTTTCACTATAGTCAAAATCAGACTCTTTTCTTATTTTTATCACCGAAGTTATCGAAATCATCACGTTTAGTAAAGTCGTCGGATATATCGGTGTTTTTTTTGTGGAGGTTGAGTTTTTTACCTTTTTCATTTTTCTTCTCTAACCTATCTAATTTATTTAGGTTATCTAAATCACATAACTTATTTAAATCAACTAAATTCTCGCTGTTCTTTGCACCACTGCTTTTATTATCATACACGCAAGGTTCTCAGGCATTAACATCGCATACATCAAGGAAAATTGAGGGTGACGCGCCGTATTTAACGTTTGATGGTGGACTAACTAAAGTGACTTCGACGGATAATCTATTAGCTATTGAGTTGCCGGATGGTAGAACCCTCAAGCCATCAACTAACACATCAAGTTCGAGAAATCCGATAAAGCTAGTCAATGGAACTACTTTTAATGATATACACATGGTGGTGCCATTATCGGTAAATACAGTCAGTTTAAATGACTTAATTACTCAAGGTAATTGGGGAGATGACGATGGGGATGGTCAGGGTACTAATGGTGTTACTGCGACGGGAAGTGTATCGGTGAGTTTTACTGATGCGGATAATAATACTGTAAGTCGTAGTGAAGCATTAGATATTTGTAAGGTTCCTTATAAGATGACATTAAGTAGTACAGGAGGAGGTTTACAAACAAAGTACGGGTTACCTAATACAAGAAATTTTAGTAGTCAAACAGTGACGTATTATATTAATCCGTATGGTGGTACTCGTATTTGTTTTGTCAGGCCGAATACTAATGGTTCTGTCTTCAAACCCTCTAGCATGGTTCCTAATAAGGGATTTTTAGTTCAGTCAACAAGTTCGTCATCTTACGGCCTTAATTTTCCAACAATGGGGGGGGATGGTTTGTATTTTGATTTACTCATAGCTGGGGTTGATGCCAGTCAGTTGACATGGCCTTCAGTCTCGCGTGGAGGGATAACAGCTACGGTGAGTTGGAGACTGCCAAAACAAGGTGAGGAAGAGGATGCGTGGATTTATGAGGATGATGATAGATCTAGTTATGTAACGCGAGTAACCTTAACGGGACCTAAGGCAAGTGATGCTCAAATGCAGTCAGATAATCCTAGCCCTTTAACCGTGCCATCTTTGCCGCAGACATTTGAGTTGGTGGGTAGAGATAGTAGTGGGAATGAGGTGAGGTATGGATTTGTGTTGAGACAGTGGTTTGTCCATCGAGGTACTAAACAGGATTATTGGTCTAACCAAATATCTTGGTGTGGTCGTTTGGGTTATCGTGCGCCAAAGCTCAAGGAGTTAACTAACGCGAAGTGTGGTTCAGATAATCGGTTCCCATGTTATGATGGCATAGATGGTGCCACGCCGTCGTCAAATACATGGTATAACACGCGTTATATAGGCGCAGGATTTTTCACGGAGTGGGGCGACTTAGGCCATTATTACATTGACGGGGGCTCCAACTTTATAGGCTTCTGGGACTCCAGCTGGACAAGCGACGCTACAGATAGCGGTGTCTACTTTGTTGTCTATGGCGGTGATGTCCGCATTAGAGATGGGTCGTACCGCGAGCACATTTATTGCACCACACCTTAGCTTTTATTTCTTAGCCCTTAATCCTTAGGCCGTGGAGGGGGGGGAGATGGTGCAAACAGAGGATAATTTATTAAAGAACAGCGCCCTAGCGTAGTTGGGGCGCTTTATTGGGAGTGCGGTTGTTGTGGTTTAAATTCGAAGTTTATTTTGTTCAACAAAGCTAATACGTCCGAAACCACTGCACCCAATCAATTATAATCACAAAAAAGTATTGATTTATTAAAGTTTTTTGGTGAAATAGCTTGTCAAAAACTTTAATAAAATCAATATCTTTCCTGACCGATTTTTATGAACCCCCATCCCTCTACATCGTTATAATAAATGAACACCAATTAGCTATTTTATTATTACCTAAGGCGCTTATTTAGGCTATTATTCGCTAAAAAATCACAGATCTCTTGTTGTGATTTGAGTGTTCGAATATTTTGTAGAACTTCTGCTGCTTGAGCATAGTGCTGCTTTAAGTAAGCAAGCCACTGTTTGATGCGTGCAGAATGATAAAGCGGTTTAACGTCATCAATGGAGGATGTCGCATAGTGGATTAAAATTTTCATCACTTGTTGCCAACTGAATGCTGATTGTTCAGTTTGAATCATATTGGCTAAGTTAGGAATCGTTAAAATACCACGCCCTAGCATAATGTCGTTAGTTTGGCTTTGGTTTATGCAATTTTTTGCATCCTCAATAGAAAAAATTTCACCATTAGCAATAACGGGTATGTTTAGATGTCGCTTGATTTGACCTATTGTTTGCCAATCTATTTTTTCGGCTTTATAGCCGTCTTCTTTGGTTCTGCCATGAATAGCAATTTCATTGGCACCGGCAAGTTCAATGGCGCTGGCGATGTCGTGACAATGTGATTTATTATCCCATCCTAAGCGAATTTTGACTGATAATCTATGCGTTGCCCCAATTGCTTGTCTTACTTGGCTAACAATATTAAATATCTGCTTGGGATATTGTAATAAATAAGCGCCTCCGTGACTGCCAACGACTGTTTTGGCTGGGCAACCAAAATTGATATCGATACCATAAGAGCCTAATTCAATAGCTTTAACTGCATTTTCCGCCATCCATTCTGGCGACTGGCCAAGAATTTGCACGCGAACTGGCGTGCCAGATTTAGTTTTTCCGTTATGGTAAAGCTCAGGACATAGGCGATAAAAGGTTCGATTAGATAATTTATGATGGGTTACTCTAATAAATTCAGTCACACAATAATCAAATTGGTTAATTGAAGTTAAAAGTTGTCTGACTTGATAATCAAGCACACCCTCCATGGGCGCTAAAATAATGCGATTAATTTTCATTGAGAAACCTGATTAGTATGACTATTTCCACAAATGCGACAGTTAAGTTGTTTGGTAAATTTAACTTGGTTAAATTCCATTGTCATTGTATCAATCATTAATACACGACCAATTAATGGTTTTCCATATTGGGTTAGCACTTTGATGGCTTCTAAGGCTTGCATGGTGCCAAACATGCCAACAAGTGGTGCCATGACACCCGCTTCAACACAAGTGAGTTGATCTTGACCAAATAAGCGGCTCAAACAGTGATAACAAGGTTCATCAGGCTGATAAGTAAATACGCTTAATAATCCCTCCATACGGATTGCTGCTCCAGAAACTAGTGGTTTTTTTACATGAAAACAACAACGGTTAATTTGCTCTCGTGTCACTAAGTTATCAGTACAGTCGATGACAATATTATGCTGTTTGATAAGCGCAATGAGCTTGTCATCGTCAAGTTGCTGATGCACTGTTTCAATTAACGTATTGGCATTGATATTGGTTAAGGCTTTTTTTGCAACCTCGACTTTGTATTGATTGATAGCTCTTTCGGTATATAAGATTTGTCGATTTAAGTTGGATTTTGATATGGTATCAAAATCAACTAACGTTAATTTACCTAAACCTGATGCTGCCAAATAGAGCGATGCCGCACAGCCGAGTCCACCTAAACCGATGATCAGTGCTGAACTGTTTTTTAATATTTGTTGTTTATCAATATCAAAACCACGCAATGTGATTTGTCTATCATAACGAAACAGTTCTTGATCAGTCAGTTCTTGCATAGTGGGTGTTTATTGTGGTTAATTATGAAGAAGCATTATAACAGAAACTTGGCACAACAATGTGCCAAGCCATTAAGATTATTTGTCAAAGCCAGACAGGAATGTTAAATATTCTTCTTTGGTCATGAGTGGTTTATATTCTGACATCAGTGTTTGTGCTGGTTTTGCGTCGTCATAAAGTAAATCGATAATTGTACAGGCCATCATTTGCGCAGGACGGATGTAAGCCATATCTTCATCAAATACGGTATAATCTTTACCATGTAAAACACCTCGAACCGAACCAATCCATGGGTGGCTAACAGGCATAATATGGGATAGATCGCCAGTATCCGTGCTTCCTGTCATATGAGGGGCAACTGAAACATTTTCTTCACCAATTAACTCTTCGGCATTACGTTTTAAAAGCTCGTTAAGCGTTGAGTTGTTATTTAATGGTAGATAGCCAGGCAAGTCCTTAATTTCACAGGTGGCACCAACTGCCATAGCGCCTGCTTTTAGTGCTTGATTAATTCGTTCATTGGCATCAATCATGGCGGGCACATTGCCTGCTCGTACATAGCTTTCCATTCTTACATCGCTTGGAATCACATTAACTAAATCACCACCTTGGGTAATAATCGGGTGGAATCTAATATAGTCTTTTTCTTGAAATGTTTCGCGAATAGCATGCACCCCCATCATTCCCATCATTGCTGCATTTAAAGCATTGACACCCGCATGTGGTGCAGCCGCCGCGTGTGACGCTTCGCCTTTATATTTAATCAGTTTACCGATAAAACCATTACTGGTGGTTGATATTTCGATAAAACCATCTTGGCGGTCATTGGGTACGCTAGTTAAGTGTATTTGTAGTGCCATATCAACATCGTCAAATTCACCCCGCGAAATTAGTTCTGGTTTGCCACCAATATATTTGATTTTACCTTCTTCAATTAAGCGATTTCGATAAGTGATTTCAACATATTCTTCAGCAGGCACCGCAAAAGGTACGACATCGCCCGCTAAAAATTGCATAGCCCCTGCATCAATTAATCCCATCGTGACTGCCATCATATTGGCAATTTGCGCATTATGCCCACAACAGTGCGCAGCGCCAGATGTTTCGTCAGCAGCAGGGTGATCTGCACAAATAATGGCATCAAGTTCACCAATAACAGCAATGCTGTACTGACTACCTTTTCCGCCTTTTAAGCGACCTTTTACGCCAGTTATAGCCAATTTATTTTTAAATGGTACACCTAATTTTTCAAAGGTTTCTTCGACTTTTTTAGCGGTTTTGTGTTCTTTATAACCAAGTTCTGGTTCTGCCCAAATTGACTGAGCAATCGCTTTGATGTCAGCTTTTCGGTTTGCTATTGCGTTACAAACCTTTTTTTTAAGTTCTTCTTTTGTCATACGTTAAATCCTAATTCAAATTAGATGACACCTTCCCAATGCAAGGTGATTTGTGCAATGATTGCTGCAAAAATAAAGGTACCTGAAAACACGGCTAACGAAACAGGGATGATTCGCCAAGAGATACTTTTAAATAATGCTAAATCTTTGCCAATAGCTAGTCCTGCATAAGCAAGTACTGGGGTACAAACAGCCAATAAAGAAACCTGATCAGTCATTGAAACAACTTGTTCGTGATAAGGAAAGATTGGTGATGAAGCCACTGCGGCTACGACTGATACCCATAAAATAACTGGAAATTTGTTTAATAGTGGAATTTTACCAACAAAATAGCCGGCTATTGATATAGCAACTAAGATTGATAATGCTTGTAGTGACAGCATAAAATCAATTTTGTAACCTACAGTATTGCCGGCAGCCATAATAATGGCAACTAAGATCAGTAAAAATATTGTTTCTAGGCATTTCATGATAGCGTTCCTTCTTTGTTACGTCGTAAGCGGGCAAAAAGATTATATAAGAAAGAGGCAAAAGGTAATGAAAATAGCGTATAAATATAAATTCCAACAATACTCGACATTAGGTTTGCGGTTGTTGCATAGGCTTTGATTTCGCTAGCCATTTCAGGATAAAGGTCACTGATTGGTGCAAGTGATGCCGCCATCATACTACCACTTCCGACTCCAGCTCCCATCGCTAACGCATAAGGATGAAGGATATCTAATTTTGCCATTACACTAGCAAGTATGCTCATCCAAATAGCACCATAAAGTGTGCCACAAACATACATCGCCATAACGCCTCGACCTTCAGCAGAATCTAATCCATATTTATCGGCAACGATCGCGATATTGGGTTCGCGAGCAACTGAATACGTTGCGCCCACCGCTTCACGTTTCATGCCTAATATCATTGCCAGTGGTAAACCTAATAAAATCGTGCCGGCAAAATGCCCCAACTCTTGAAAAATTAAGGCTAACTTCGCATCTTTTAGAATCATATCAATTTTAGGACCAACCGAAACGCCAAGCTTGGCAACAAGCAGCATTAAAGTGACTATCATGATAGCACTAGCATGATTCATATTTTTTAGTTTTAATATTTTTAATTTGGGCAGGCTAATTATTCCGCCAATAATCATGGCGTATAACATCGGGTATACTGAGATAGTCCAGATCGATTGTTTACCGATGAACTCACATACTAAAACAACGGCTAGTGCAAGAGCATGCACTCTGTAGTCTTTTAAAATTTCCATCCTTATGGCCTCATAGAATATTTTATTGTTAATAAAATTAGTTATGGTCACTAAAATTATAATCAACAATTATCATTGCGCATTTAATATACACAACCTAATTTACTTACGTCAACAAACAAGTTCCATCAATTACGCGTTAGTAAACAATATGGTAATGACAACACAAAATATTTAAACAATTAAAGAAGAAATCTCAATAAATACCTTTATAAGGGGTTTATTTGTTTTATAATAAACGCTATTTTTAAAGATTGATACTTAAACAGGATATTTTATGCGTTCAATTTATTGCGGTCAGTTAACGGCATCTCATATTAATCAAGAAGTAACATTGTGTGGATGGGTCAATAAACGTCGAGATTTAGGCGGTATGATTTTTATTGATATGCGCGATCGTGAAGGCATTGTTCAGGTGTTTTTCGACCCTGATTATCAACAAGCGTATCAACTTGCTGGTGAGTTACGTAATGAATTTTGTATTCAGATCAAAGGGAAAGTGAGAGCTCGACCTGAAGGTCAAATCAACAAAGAGATGGCAACTGGCGAGGTTGAAATTTTGGCCACTGAACTGACTATATTTAACCGTAGCGATGTTTTACCTCTTGATTTCAATCAAAACAATAGTGAAGAACAGCGTTTAAAATATCGTTATATTGATTTACGTCGCCCTGAAATGGCAACGATTTTTAAAACTCGAGCCAAAATTACTGTGTTTGTTCGTTCATTTATGAACGAGCATGGTTTTTTAGATATTGAAACCCCAATGTTAACCAAAGCAACACCTGAAGGGGCTCGAGACTATTTAGTACCAAGCCGAATTCATAAAGGTGAATTTTATGCCCTTCCACAATCGCCACAGTTATTTAAGCAATTGCTGATGATGTCAGGATTTGATCGCTATTATCAAATTGTAAAATGTTTTCGAGATGAAGATTTGAGAGCCGATCGTCAACCTGAATTTACTCAAATCGATGTTGAAACTTCATTTATGACAGCCGAACAAGTGCGTGAGGTTATGGAACAAATGATTCGTGAACTTTGGTTGCATGTTAAGAATGTCGATTTAGGCAAGTTCCCTATCATGACTTTTGCTGAGGCGATGCGTCGTTTTGGTAGCGATAAACCCGATTTACGAAATCCGCTCGAAATTATTGATGTGGCTGATATTGTTAAAGATGTTGATTTTAAAGTGTTTTCAACTCCAGCCAATGATCCTAAAGGTCGCGTAGCTTTACTTTGTGTACCAAATGGCACTCAATTAACTCGCAAGCAGTTAGATGAATATACACAATTCATTTCGGTTTATGGTGCTAAAGGTATGGCATGGATTAAGGTTAATGAACGTCATAAAGGGCTAGAAGGCGTACAAAGTCCTATAGCAAAATTCTTTAATGAATCACAAATGGAAGCCCTACTTAATCGAGCCAATGCTAAAGATGGCGATATTCTATTATTTGGTGCTGATAGTTATAAAGTTGTGAGTGATGCACTCGGCGCATTACGTTTAAAAGTTGGTAAGGATTTAGGCTTAACTGATGAAAGTAAATGGGCAGTACTTTGGGTTGTTGATTTCCCTATGTTTGAAGAAACCGACGAAGGACTAAGTGCAATGCATCATCCATTTACGTCACCAAAAGACTATACACCAGAAGAACTTATCAAAAATCCAGAAAATGCTGTTGCGAATGCTTATGATATGGTTATAAATGGTTATGAAGTTGGTGGCGGATCGGTTCGTATTCATCGTAGTGAAATGCAGCAAGCGGTTTTTTCAATTTTAGGTATTGATGAGCATGATCAACGTGAAAAATTTGGCTTTTTACTTGATGCATTAAAATATGGCACACCACCACATGCAGGATTAGCATTTGGATTAGATAGATTAAGCATGTTATTAAGTGGAACCGATAATATTCGCGATGTAATAGCATTTCCTAAAACAACCGCTGCCGCATGTTTATTAACCGATGCTCCAAGCCCAGCTAACGCGGCGGCATTAACTGAACTGGGTATTGAAGTAAGTAAAAAATAGCGATATTTGATGCAAAAATTCAAAAATCCTGAATCTGTTCTAGTGGTGATTTTCTGCCAGACAACAAATCGCTGCCTTATGTTGCAGCGTAAAGACGATCCTTGTTTTTGGCAATCAGTTACAGGTAGCATGGAAGCTAATGAATCGCCATTAGATACTGCGATTCGTGAAGTTTTTGAAGAAACAGGCATTGATATTATAGGGCAACATCTTGAGTTAATTGATGCAAAGCATACCGTTGAGTTTGAGATTTTTCCTCAATTTAGACATAGATATGCGCCAGAAGTTAAGATAAATAAAGAACATTGGTTTTATCTGCCTCTTCTTAATGAGGTAACACCTGTGCTTACTGAACATTTAGCTTATCAATGGCTAACGATTGATGAGGCTGCCAGTCTTACTTTATCGCCAAATAACAGTGAGGCTATTGGTAAAATTCATAGTTTGATTAAATCTTAATTAAGAGGTCGAAAATGAAATTGAGTCTATCTGCTCTTGTGTTTTCCTGTTTATGTTTTTTTGTACCAATCAGTCATGCTGAAATAAGTATAAAAAAGTGCCAACCCAATCAAAGTGATTATGTTATTTTTGATGAATATGACGCTAAAATCGCTGAAAAGATCATTGATTATAAATTGCATGACCAACCCGAAAAGCGTGAAAATAGCATTATTCAGATATTTGCTAATGAAAATAGTGATGATCGCAATGACTGGCTAGCCTCGTTCCGATTCGATGATGAATCTGAACAATATTTATTTTATCAAGTTGATCAGGATGAATTTATTGAAATTGACAAAAAACAGTTTGAAACCCTATTACCTAAAATTGTTGCGTGTAATCAAAATAAGCAAGTACCTATTTACAGTGAAAACTTTGATGCTGATTAATTCAATTGCATGATAGTTTTTCATCAAGGATTAAAAGACTTTTAGATTTGGTTAACTCAAGATGAGTCAGTAACAGGGAGTAATAATACATGCATTTTTCAAATTTTAGAGATTTTTTAGATTATCTTGAGCAGCAAGGCGAATTAAAACGAATTACTTTTCCTGTTAATCCTTATCTTGAAATGACCGAAATTGCTGATCGCGTATTACGCAGCGAAGGTCCTGCCTTATTATTTGAAAACCCGATTGGTTATGATATGCCTGTTTTATGTAATCTGTTTGGTACCGCCAAACGTGTTGCAATGGGCATGGGGCGTGAAGATACTTCAGCTTTGCGTGAAATCGGTGAGTTATTGGCATTTTTGCGTGAACCCGAACCACCCAAAGGCATACGGCAATTTTTTAATATATTACCTAAATATAAACAAGTGTTTAATATGCCTGTCAAACATCGTTCATCAGCTCCCTGCCAAGAGGTGATTTTTAAGGATGATGAAGTGGATTTGACGCGATTACCTATTATGCATTGCTGGCCCGATGATGTAGCACCGCTGTTATCTTGGGGACTGACTATTACTAAAGGTCCTTATAAAGATCGGCAAAATTTAGGTATTTATCGCTTGCAGCTTTTAGGTAAAAATAAATTAATTATGCGCTGGCTTTCACATCGTGGCGGGGCGCTTGATTTTGCCGAGTGGCAACAAGAAAATCCTAACCAAAAATTCCCTGTTAGCGTTGTGATTGGTGCTGATCCTGCAACCATTTTAGCTGCAGTGACACCCGTGCCAGACACTTTATCCGAATATGCTTTTTCTGGATTATTACGCGGTAGTCGAACCGAAGTGGTGAAATCATTATCAAACGATTTAGACGTTCCTGCTAGTGCAGAAATTGTGCTTGAAGGTTATATCGATCCTAATGAATTAGCGTCAGAAGGTCCGTATGGCGATCACACTGGCTATTATAATGAAGTTGAGCAATTTTCCGTATTTACTGTGACACATTTAACTCGTCGTAAAGATGCGATTTATCATTCAACCTATACTGGTAGGCCGCCAGATGAACCTGCGGTAATGGGACTTGCGTTGAATGAGGTCTTTATACCGATTTTACAAAAACAATTTCCTGAAATTGTCGATTTTTATTTACCTCCCGAAGGATGTTCATATCGTATTGCGATTGTGACAATTAAAAAACAATATCCAGGTCATGCTAAACGCATTATGATGGGGGTTTGGTCTTATCTAAGGCAATTTATGTATACAAAATTTGTGATTGTCTGTGATGATGATATTAATGCCCGTGACTGGAAAGATGTTATGTGGGCTATTTCAACACGCATGGATCCTCAGCGTGATACTACTTTTATTGATAATACACCTATCGACTATTTAGATTTTGCCTCACCGGTTTCTGGACTGGGCTCTAAAATGGGGTTGGATGCGACCAATAAATGGCCGGGTGAAACCAATCGTGAATGGGGAAAAATTATCAAGAAAGATTCTAAAGTTGTTGCTCGGATTGATGAAATTTGGGATGAACTTGGTTTATAGACTAATATATTGTTTATTAAAGGGAAAATAAATTTATACAGCTTGATATAAAAAATATAATTTCAAACTGAATAGGTATTAAACAAACACTATTCCCTTTGGCTACATTTATGTATAATTATTATTAATGTCACTATAATTAAAAAATATGAAAAAAAATCGAATCTTATTAGTACTATTATTATCTATTTCTTATGGTGCAATGGCTACAAATTATAAGACTCAATCTGACGATACGCAATTGATGCTTAAAGAGTCAGAGTCACTGCTCCCGTCTTTACGCTTGTCTGCAGAAAAAGGAAACGCAGAAGCTCAGTACTCATTAGGTGGTTTTTATAAAAAAGGATTGGGTGTTGAAGCTAGTGATGTTCGTGCTTTTTTTTGGTATAAAAAAGCAGCAGAACAAGGACTTGCCAAAGCACAAAATAATTTAGCGTTTATGTATCAAAGCGGATTGGGAACCAAGCGTGATTTAAACGAAGCTGTTAAATATTTTAAATTAGCATCTGATCAAAATTATGCATTAGCTAAATATAATTTAGCTTTAATGTATCAAGAAGGTGAGGGTGTAGAAAAAAACACATTAACGGCAATTGACTACTTTACACAAGCTGGTGATGAAGGTATTTATGATGCTTATTTAAACTTGGGGATGATCTATTTTTTTGGTGATGGCGTCCCCAAAGATCGCATGACTGCGGCGGACTGGTTTAGCAAAGCTGCGAAAGATAATATTCCAGAAGCACAATATTATTTAGGACTAATGTCAGAAAATGGTGATGGTTTGACTCAAGATTATATGGCGGCTAGCTATTTTTATACACAAGCAGCAGAACGAGGGCATGTGCTAGCTATGTATAATTTAGCCATTATGTATGCAACAGGAACGGGAACGAAACCTGATAATACACAAGCAGCCTATTGGTTTACTAAAGCTGCACAAGCCGGCAATGCTGATGCTCAATATAATATTGGCGTGATGTATGATGTAGGCGGTGGTGTTGCTAAAGACGAGAAAAAAGCCGTTGAATGGTATCTAAAAGCTGCAGAGCAAGGCAGCGTTGATGCTCAATATAATTTGGGCGTTAAATATCTAGAAGGTGAAGCTGTTAATAAAGATCAAGAGCAGGCTATCTATTGGTTTACTAAAGCTAGCGAGCAAGGGGATCAAGACGCTAAAGCTTATTTAGAACAGTTATTACCTAAAAAATAAAAAAAAGCATTGTGTTTTTTAGATTATTGACAAACCTCGATATCATTCGGAGGGTATTTTTTATTGGGATGCTATCGTCTAACATACATTTTTGTTTATTTTGATAATAATGCACTGTGTTTGATTAGTCATAATGGCGATATTTTTGGATAGTTGTTTTATCAATTCATACCTGTCTGGTAGCAAAAATATCGGTGCTTTTTGGCCTATTATAAATACACTTCTTTTGGGTTTCTCTCTTGATATATCATCTATTATTAGAACTTGTTTTTTTGCCCCATATTACATAAGTAAATGATTTTTATTAAAAATAAAAACTCTAATAAAATCAATACCTTTCCTAACCGTTTTGTATCTTAAATAAGATCGTTGTTTGTTCGGCATTGAGCAATAGCTTCGGCTATTTTATACATCAAGCAGATGAAAGAACTCGTTAAAAAGCGAGTCCTTTGTTAACAACAGAAAAAGCATTGATCTTTTTTATCCTGAGTTTCGCATACCAGCTGCAATTCCAGAAATAGTAATCATTAATCCTTGTTCTACTATGATATTCTCGTTATCGCTGTATTTTCGTGAACGACTTAATAGCTCAGCCTGTAATAAATTTAATGGTTCAATATAAGTATTACGCAAAGCCACTGACTGTGCTATCCACGGTAAATCAGCCATTAAGCTAATATCATCAGTAATGGTTAGCACGGTATTGATATCTTGGGTTAACAAATTTCTTAACTCTTCGCCTAATGGCCATAAAGCAGGATCAACTAAACGTTGTTCATAATATTTGTGGATGTTTGGTGCCGCTTTGGCATAGACCATTTCAAGCATACCTAATCGGGAATTAAAAAAAGGCCAATTGTGATACATCTCTTTAAGAAGATTTTGATTACCATCTGCAATTGCTGCTCTAAGTGCACTACCAGCACCAAGCCAAGACGGTACCATTAAACGATTTTGTGTCCAAGCAAAAATCCATGGGATAGCACGTAAACTTTCAATACCACCGCCCGTACGGCGTTTTTGTGGTCTGGAACCAAGTGGTAATCTACCTAATTCAGCTTCTGGCGTTACTGCTCTAAAATAATCAACAAATTCAGCACGTTCTCGTACATAACTACGATAGCAATTGCATGAAAGTTCTGACATTTTATCCATGATATCACGCCAAGCTTGTTTAGGTGCTGGTGGTGGCAATAAGTTGGCTTGTAAAATCGCTGATGTATACAGCATTAAACTGCTGAGTGCCACTTCTGGCAGACCAAGTTTGAAACGAATCATTTCGCCTTGTTCTGTCACCCTAAGTCCGCCTTTTAATGATCCTGGCGGTTGTGAAAGTAGTGCGGCATGCGCTGGTGCTCCACCTCGACCTATTGAACCTCCTCGTCCGTGGAATAGCACTAAATTAGTATTATATTTTTTAAATAAGTTAACTAATTCTTCTTGAGATCGATATTGTGCCCAAGATGCTGCGAGTGTCCCTGCATCTTTAGCCGAGTCAGAGTAGCCTATCATCACCATCTGCTTACCTTGAATTTTATTGCGATACCAAGGAATATCCAGCAGTTTTTGCATCACCGATTTTGCGTTATTTAAGTCTTCTAATGTTTCAAATAACGGTGCAACTGGAATATATTTTTGGCAATCAACAATTTTCAATAATAAGTAAACGGCTAATATATCAGAAGGGGCTTTAGCCATTGATATTACGTAAGAGGCAATCGATTCTTCGCCAGCTTTTTTTATTACACGACAAGTATCTAATACTTCTTGGACCATTTGATCTGGTTGCCAGTTATAAGGTAATAATGGTCGATTAGATTGTAACTCTGTTAATAAAAATGCTTGTTTTTCTTCCTCTGACCATTTTGCATAGCTACCTAAATTAAGTTCTGTAGTTAATGCGTCAAGCGCTTCGGTGTGTACAGAGCTGTCTTGGCGAATATCTAATCTGACTAATTGTAAACCAAAACTTTTTATGCGTCGTAAAGTATCAAGTAATGGACCATGGGCTATGGTTGACATGCCATTATCAATTAATGACTCATAACAGGTATAAAGCGGTATCCATAATTGTTCATTTTTAATTAAAATATCACTAGGTGGTAATACTCGTTCATTATTTAGTAAAGCTTCAATATAATTATGAGTGTTAATTAAACGTGTTCGTAACTGTTTCATTACCGCTCGATAGGGCTCGGAAGCGGTTTTATTTTTTTCATCTAACAGATCAATAACTGAATCACTACATTCCGTCATTGAAAGTTCACGAACAAGTATTTGAATATCGGCTAAAAATAACTCAATGGCTTTTAATCTAGCTTGTAGCATGACTTTTTCGGTCACTTTTGCTGTCACATTTGGATTACCATCACGATCTCCGCCCATCCATGAGGTGAATTTAATAGGCACATGATCAACTGGTAATTGCTCATCAAAAGCATCTACCAGCTGGTCATTAAGCTCACGCAAAAATAGAGGCACTCCTTCCCATAAGCTATCTTCAATGACCGAAAAACCCCATTTGGCTTCATCAATGGGGGTAGGGCGTTTTTTGCGGATTTCATCGGTATACCATGCCTGACAAACTAGCTGTTTTAAGCGGCGCATAATTCGTTCTATTTCATAGTCGGCTAAATCATCATGATCCAGTTGAGATAAACAGTTATTAATAGCCGTATAAGTATTTATCATGGTTCGGCGATTAATTTCGGTCGGGTGTGCAGTTAGCACCAATTCAATCGATAACTCATTAATCGCTTCTGTAATAGTTTGATTTGAAAAATTGAGATTTTTAAGTGTACTAAATAATTCAGTCATTTTTTGGGGGCTACTAGATGCTTCTCCATGGGGAGAAATACCATAATATTCAGCAGCCGTATTGACTAAATTTAAAAACTGATTAAATGCGCGTGCAACATGTAATAAATCATCATCATTAAGGTTTTCAATTAATTTGAGTAGCTTATTATGTGCTTGGGTGTTTCCTTGTTGAGCTGATTTTGATAGCTTTCTTATTTTTTCAACTAAATCAAAGGTTTCATTGCCAGTGGCGCGTTTTATCGCATTTCCCAGTAAAGTGCCTAACATATTGACATTACTTCGCATTGAGGAATATTTATGATTCATGATTTTCTCGTCTTCGATTTTATTATGCCTAAGCACCTTTAAGCTGCATGACCCAAAATGACAAATTAATGGGATAGGTATAATGATTGGTTAATGTGCTTAATTTATATACTTTATAACAATTTCGCTTTGAATTTAAATAATAAAATTTTATGGTTTTTATTTTTTTTAGTTGTTTTAATTATATTCACCATGAAAGGTCAACAAATAAAAATGTCACATTTAATTGTGATATACTCCCCCAAATACAGTTTAATAAGCTTATTTTTCGATGAACACGGTGTTTGTAAACTGTATCTTGATATCATTTGGGTATATACTAACAGTATTATCAATACATATTGGATTATTTAATGATCGCTGTTTTTTATATTGCGTCGATTATTGCAGTTGTTGCTAGCGTAAAAGTGATTAGTTGCTTACGGATAGATAAAGCAATTTTATACCTTGTTATTTCGCTTTTTGCTTCAGCATTGATATTTATTCTACTTGATAACTATTTTTCTGCTGTTTTATATATCTTATTATTTATTGGTGGATCGGTAACTATTTTTTTACTTGTTGCTTCAATTTTGAAAATTAGTTCGGATAATGTAGAGCACAACAAACACGGTATTAGTCCAAAAATTTGGTTGGGACCGCTAATTTTAGCCTTTATTTTACTT
Source organism: Gilliamella sp. X-23 (assembly GCF_057063545.1). Lineage (NCBI taxonomy): Bacteria > Pseudomonadati > Pseudomonadota > Gammaproteobacteria > Orbales > Orbaceae > Gilliamella > Gilliamella sp. X-23. The sequence goes on along the minus strand of NZ_JBXSQG010000002.1, from coordinate 194,703 downwards.
GTTGTTCTTATTTATGGTGTAGTAAGTGCTAATTATTCAGAATTAAAAGAATCTTATGAATTAATGCATGAAATGTCCATATATGCCTACATTTTGATGGCGGAATTAGCCTTGTTTTTATTATTAGGTGCAGCCGTGATTTCTTATCATTTTATGCATCGGCTTATGTCGGAGAAATAATATGATTCCACTCATGTATTGTCTTATTTTGGCTTCTATTTTATTTGTGATTGGGCTATTAGGAGTAATGATTCGACGTGATTTTTATTTTTTATTACTTAGCCTGACCATTATGAATAATGGTGCAATAATTGCATTGTTTGCAGCAAGTAGCTATTGGCAACAATCTGATGGACAAGTACTGGCAATATTAGCGGTAATAACAACTTTAGCTGAAGTTTGTGTTGGTCTTGCATTAATGATGAAACTATTCTACCGTCGAAAAATCTTTAATATTGACTCATTGAGTGAAATGAAAGGATGAATTTACTTTATTTAACTATTATTGTTCCCTTGCTCACTTTTCTAATATTAGTTTGCTTCGGAAGGCATATTCGATCAATTAATGTGATGATTATTGGTATTAATACCATGCTATTAATTACATTAATTACTATCTTTTCTTGTATTGACTTTAGTTCAAACATAGTCCCAGACATGAGCTTAGTTTATACTAGGCCGTTGTGGAATTGGTTTTCAGTGGGCGATTTTATTGTGCCTATTTCTTTAACCTTAGATGGTTTATCACTAATTTTTTTAGTTTTAATCTCATTCTTCGGTTTTTTGATCTACTTCTTTGCGGCTTGCTATTTAACGTCAAGCAAGGATATTTATAATTTTTACGCTTACAGTAATTTATTAATTGCCAGTATATTAACCGTCATATTAGTTGATAATTTGTTTGTTCTGTTAATTGGCTGGGAAGGTGTGAGCATAAGTACTTACTTACTTATTGGTATCTACTACAAACAGGCTCGTAATGGTTATGCGGCAGTAAAAGCCTTTATCATTATGCATTTAACAGATATCTTTCTAATTATTGGCATATTTTTATTGTATCAAACATTAGAAACATTAAATATTCATGATGTATTGGCGCAAGCACATGATAACTTGGCCGTTGACTCAGACATCATATTTTGGATAACTTTAATGTTGTTCCTTGGTGCAATGAGTAAGTCTGCACTATTTCCTATGCATTCCTGGTTTGCTCAAACAACTTTAGCACCAATGCCTGCGGTAGCTTTATTACAATCTTCAACAGTGATTTTAGCGGGAGTATATTTAGTTTTAAGGCTAAGTAATTTATTTATGATGTCGAGTGATGTTCTTGCTATTATATCGGTAATTTCATCATTAACTATATTATTTGCTAGCACTATTGCCTTAGTGCAATATGATATTAAACGAATTATCACCTATATTAATTTAGCGCAAATTAGCTATCTATTTTATGCTTTTTCAACGCAGAGTTGGAGCTTGTCTCTTAATTACTTAATTAATTATGCCGTAACAAGCACATTGCTGATTTTAGCTTCATCAATTTTAATCAAAAAATGCCAAGGTGAACGCGATATAAGCAAAATGGGAGGCTTAATTAAATCGTTTCCGATGTTATATTCGGTATTTTTGTTTATTATGCTATCACTGAGTGCTATGCCTTGGATCTCATCATCATTTTATATTAAGGGCGATATCATATTAGGCTTAATGACTCAAAATAAATTGATATCTGGGACTATTGGTTTATTAGGTATATTGCTTTCTAGTTTAAATATTTGGCGTTTGATTTCAATTGTATTTTATCACAAACAAAAACAGTATGATTTTGCAAAAACTAAATGGATAAGTTATTTTCCAATTTTTATATTATTGATATTCCCTACTGCGTTATTTATCTATTTCCCATTGCCAATTCGCGGTATTATTCCAATCGCCGAGTTAGACACTAACGGACAATTGCTCTTCCAGTTACTGTTAGCCGCAGTGACAGGATTAAGCTTCTTGATTGCCTATATTTTATATGCGCGTCCAAATAACGAAGTACAAGAAGTTTTAAATACGCCAATGATTAAATTCTTTTTAAGATTATGTAATAGTGATTGGCGTTATGATTATTTGTTGCATACTCTATTTGTTAAACCTTATGTCTACCTAGCTAATTTGTTAAAAAAAGATCCATTAATTTTATGGGATAATTGGGTCATGTGGGGTATTAGAAAGATAAATGAATTCATCGTTGACTTAGAAAATGGGCAAATTCGATGGTATATGCTGTCAATGGTTATAGGTAGCATTACCATATTAATGTTACTGATTTTTATTTAAAAGGTGTAATCATTCATGTTGTTATGGCTTGTTTTTTTACCTGTAATAGGCGGATTTATTGGTTGGTTATGCCATGTATGTCTACAACGAGGTGTTGTTTCTGTCAATGTACAAATTCGTTGGTCTAAACTACCAATAATTGTGGCATTTATCACTATTTGTCTTACATTATTAATAACGATAATATTATGGATAGATGCCGTAAATGTATTAAATCAAGGGGAAAACTGGATAAAAGAAGTTAATCTGGATTGGATCCCTTTGTTAGGTATTCATTTTCACCTTGTTTTAGATGGTCTATCGATAGTCGTTATCACATCAACTCTATTCATCGTGTTATTGACGATTGCCTATTCGAGTAAAGAAAATCTAAATAATCTTGGCTTATTTTATTTATGCCTATTATTTATGACATCAGCCATTATGATGTTATTTGTAATCACTGACTTATTTTTAATGTTCTTCTTTTGGGAAGCGGTCGCAATACCTATCTATTTTTTAATTTCGCTATGGGGAAGACGAGATTCAAGCTCACAATTACGTTTTAATGGAGCAAGCAAATTTTTGATTTATACTCAATTGAGCAGCTTACTTATGCTTATCTCCATTGTATCATTAGCCTTAATTAACTGGAACTTAACAGGGCATTGGACGTTTGATTATCAGGTACTAACAAAAACACCAATTTCAAGTGATACTGAATTTTTGCTCATGCTTGGATTCTTAGCCGCTTTTATTGTGCGAATCCCTTTTGTTCCTTTTCATGGCTGGTTTATTGAAGCTCATATGGAATCTTCAACAACGGGATCAATGATGATCAGTGGTTTATTACTCAATACAGCAGCATTTGGTTTATTGCGTTTTGTTATACCACTATTTCCAAATGCTTCCATCATGATTATGCCAATTATGTTAGTTCTTGCTTTGCTTACAATTGTTTATGCAGCGCTAGTTGCATTTAATCAAACGGATATTAAAAAACTTATTGCTTATATCCATATAGCGTTAATGGGATTTGTTACAGCAATTATTTATAGTGGTTCTGTGATTGCTTATCAAGGTGTGGTTATTCAAATGATAGCCATTAATTTAGCAATAGTTGGCATGTTTATTATTAGTGGATTATTGGGTGAATGTTACTCAACACGAAACATAACTCAATTTATTGGGCTTAAAGAGCGAGTACCTTATCTATCTTCATTTACCTTGTATTTTATTTTAGCAGTATTGGGGATTCCTGGAACAGCTAATTTTGTTGGCAATTATATGATGTTACTTGGTAGTTATAGTGCCTTTTCCTTTTATACAATTTTGCTCGTAATTGGCTTATTATTGCTTTCTATTTCATTTATTGTCCGTATGCAGCCTATTTTTTATGGTGCTGTCGATAAAGGGGGAGCACCAAAATATCTTCTTAGTAAAAAAGATCTTTTGTTATTATCAAGCACCTTAATTGTCCTTATCTTTATTGGCTTGTATCCTCAAGTGGTTTTAGATATGTCTTATTCTGTTATGAATCAAACACAACAATACATAACTACAGAGCGAGTGGGAGAGTAATCACCTATGATAGCTTTATCGCCTATTTTTGTATTAAGCTTTGTCATCATTGTTTTATTATTTTTATTGTTTGTTTTTAAAATAGGTACCAAAGGGTGTGCTATTTTAACGGTATGTGGATTATCCTGCGCATTAATTTTCTCTGTGGTGGTTGGTTATAAAATTTCGTTTAGCACACAAGCTATTACTGATATCAGCAGTGACAATATGCAAATATCGGTACCAGTTTCTGACCCTATTAAAGAACCCAATCCATCGGACGAAGAAACAATTGCAATTGATTCTGTGCCTACAGAATCGGTGGAATCACCGAATGAAAATATAAGTATTGACGATAATATTAACAACAGTGCTGTTGATAATACTAATACCGATATAAATATGGATGCTAACTCTAATTCTCATATTGATGATGGTTCTAACATTGATGACCCTTCAATGGCAGAATGGAAAGCACGCCATATCACCGCTCTTTTTACCTGTGATGGTTATGGATTACTTTATACGAGTTTGATTTTGATGATATCCATTGCAGTTGCATGCTTTGCTTATCGTTGGTTTAAACAAGAACAGGTTCAGCACGGATTATTTTATTTAATTCTGCTTTTTATGGTATTAGGTGGTGTAACACTGGTATACGCCAGCCATTTAATCGCATTTTTTGTTGGAATTGAACTATTATCCATTCCTTTTGTGGGATTAATTGGTTATCAATATACGCAGACTCATTCATTAGAAGCTGCTGTTAAATATATGATTTTATCGGCTGTTGCAAGCGTATTTTTATTGATGGGAATTGCTTTTTATTATGCAACGACAGGGGAGCTGACTTTCAGTGGGCTAAGCTATCAGCTTTCAACAATGTCTTACCCAAGCACATTACTACTAATAGGTGTTTGTTTAATGTTGGTTGGTATTGGTTTTAAATTATCACTGGTGCCGTTTCAACTTTGGCTGCCTGATGTTTATCAAGGCGCGCCAACGGTTGTCGCCTTATTATTATCAACAGTTGGAAAAGTTGCAGTTTTCTGTGCCATCGCAAGGCTATTTCTATTGGCACCGATCGTTAATAATGAAGCCATCCGTATTATTTTAGTCATTATGGCTTTTTGTTCTATTTTGTGGGGCAATTTATTGGCGTTAAAGCAAAGTAGCTTAAAGCGATTACTTGCCTATTCATCAATAGCGCATTTCGGCTATCTATTTACGGCTTTAATTGCTGTCCAATATCAAGTACTTGCATTAGAAACCATTGGCGTTTACCTAATTGGGTATATTTTAGCTAATATCTGTATATTAGGTGCGATCAGTTTAGATTCGCATTCTAACGAACTGCAAGATCATGAAAGCGAAATTGATCTTTCAGGGCTATTTTGGCGCAGACCAATTCTTGCATTAGCGATGGGCATTGGGTTTTTATCTTTAGCAGGGACACCACTAACAGCGGGGTTTGTTGGGCGATTTTTACTGGTGTTATTAGGTGTAACTGCTGAATTATGGTGGTTAGTTGCCGCCGTAGTTATTGGTAGTGCATTGGGGCTTTATTTTTATGCTCGTTTAATTATCAATCTTTATATTAGGCCGCCTTGTCGTGATGGACAAATGTTAAGTGGAACTTCAATTAAATTAAAATGGAAAGATATTAGAATAAGTGAGTTAATCATCGTATTATGTGCCTTATTGACACTGCTTTGTGGAATTTACCCTAGATGGTTATTTAACTTAGTTAGTATGGCGCAATATTTAACTACGTAATTAACGTTTATCCGCCTTCAATCGCTTAGTTGGCGGAGTTATATTAACCAAAGTAGCTTAAAGCACTTTTTATACTAAAACGCATGCTTTCCTGAAATTTTTTGACAAGAAATAGTTAATAACAGATTTATTTATTGTGTTATAATTCCGACCTTTGAAAATTTAGTTTGAAACAAGAGGACCAGTATGGATTTTTTAATCTCTAATGCCTATGCAGCCGATGGTAGCCAACCAGGTGGCGATTATTTGATGCCAATTATGTTAGTTGTGTTTGGTTTATTTTTCTATTTTATGATTATGCGCCCACAGCAAAAACGCGCTAAAGCACATCGTGAGTTAATGGCATCAATTTCAAAAGGTGATGAAGTTTTAACCAATGGCGGGCTTATCGGTCGTGTATCAAAAGTTAACGAAAATGGTTACATCGCGTTAGAATTAAATGATACGACTGAAGTTGTGATCAAGCGTGACTTTATTACATCAGTTTTACCAAAAGGAACAATGAAATCACTATAATAGGCTGTTATCTATTATCTTTCATTGTATTAATTACCTAATCCTACAAGAGAATATGTCGTGTTAAACCGCTATCCTTTGTGGAAGTACATTATGTTGGTCGTTGTCATTTGCTTCGGCCTTCTTTATGCACTTCCAAATATTTATGGTGAAGATCCCGCTATACAAATTTCAGGTTCAAATACTGCTGAAATCGATGTTGCTACACGAGATCAAGTTAAAAAACTTTTGTCTGATAATCATATCCAACCGAAATCATTAGTTTACGATAATAAATCGATATTGATTCGTGTTGGTGATAACGATACCCAGCTTAAAGCAAAAGAACTTATATCTGAAGCATTGGGTGAAAAGTATATTGTTGCATTAAATTTAGCACCAGCAACGCCTACATGGCTTACTGTGTTAGGTGCAGAACCTATGAAATTGGGTCTTGATTTGCGTGGTGGTGTTCACTTCTTAATGGAAGTCGATATGGCCACCGCATTAAGTAAACTCACTGAACAATCTATCGAAAACATCAAAGCTGAATTTACTAATAGCAAGTTAAATTATAAAACGATCAGCAAAGATAGTGATCAGCAAATTGTAATGCAATTTGATAATACTGAAGATCGTAATAAAGCCATTACCAAGATCAATGGAATACAAGATTATAAAGTGATATCCCAACGCGACAACAGTATCGTCATCAATGTCAGTGAACAACGTTTACAGCAAGCGAAAAATGATGCTGTCCAACAAAACACTACCATTCTACGTAATCGTGTTAACCAACTCGGTGTTGCTGAACCAATCGTTCAACGTCAAGGGGCAGATCGCATTGTCGTTGAATTACCCGGCATACAAGACACTGCATTAGCCAAGCGTATTTTGGGAGCAACAGCAACATTAGAATTTAGACAAGTTAACGAAGAGAGTACGCCTAATTTGCCAGCTATTCTAAATGGTGAGATGCGTATTCCTTATGGTTCAGAAATTCAGTATATGGAAAACGGTCGTCCTGTACTACTGTATAAACGTATTGTATTAACAGGGGATCATATTACCGATTCTTCATATCGTGTTAATCAATATGGCCAACCCGAAGTAGCTATTACACTTGATGGTTCAGGGGGTAAAAGAATGCTTGATTTTACCCAAAAAAATCTTCATAAAGCGATGGCAACCCTATTTGTTGAATACAAAGATACCGGTAAACGTGATGAAAACGATAAACCGATCTTTGAAAAACAAGAACGAGTTATCAACGTTGCGACTATTCAAGGTATTTTTAGTGATCGCTTCCAAGTAACCGGTATTGGTAATATTGATGAAGCTAAAAATTTATCACTATTATTACGTGCTGGGGCATTAATTGCACCAATTCAAATTATTGAAGAACGAACAGTAGGGCCATCAATGGGGCAAGAAAATATTACCCAAGGTCTAGAATCTTGCGCATGGGGGTTAGCGATTTCTGTTATCTTTATGCTAGTGATGTATCGTCTGTTTGGCGTGTTTGCTAGCCTTGCATTAGTTGCAAACTTAATTTTAATTGTTGGTGCAATGTCTTTACTTCCTGGGGCAACGCTAAGTATGCCTGGTATCGCAGGTATTGTGTTAACTGTGGGGATGGCAGTTGATGCTAATGTACTGATTAATGAAAGAATAAAAGAAGAACTTAGTAATGGACGTGGTGTTCAGCATGCAATTAATGAAGGGTACGCGGGCGCTTGGAGCAGTATTTTTGATGCCAACCTGACCACTTTAATTACTGCTGTTATTCTTTATGCAGTTGGTACAGGATCAATTAAAGGTTTTGCCATTACACTAGGCATCGGTATTGTAACATCAATGTTTACATCGATTGTCGGTACTCGTGCATTAGCCAATCTTATTTATGGCGGTCGTCGCGTTAATAAGTTATCAATTTAGAGGTTTATTGTGAGTATTACTAAAAAACAAAATCATGATGTTAGAGAGTTAAATCATGGCCGCAGAGTCCTCGACTTTTTAAAATTTGGCTTTATTGCTTTTGTTATTTCAATGTTATTAGTTGTCGCATCGTTTGTGGTTATTTTTGTTAAAGGATTTAATCTAGGACAAGATTTCACTGGCGGTACAACTGTCGAGCTCACCGTAACAAAAGCCGTTAACCTTGATGACCTTCGTAACAGCTTACGCAATGCTGGCTACCACGAACCGATAGTACAATATTACGGTAGTAGTAAAGATATCATCATTAGATTACCTTCGGCCAAGCAAGAAGATGGTAGTGCCTCATCCGCTATTGATAATGCACTAGGCACCAAAATTTCCAATTTAATTCATAAAGATATTGATGCAGATGCTCAAATTAAACGGATTGAATTTGTTGGTCCAACTGTTGGTTCTGAACTTGCGCAAGATGGTGTTTTGGCAATCTGTGCCGCATTAGTGTGTATTTTAATCTATATTGCCTTTCGTTTTGAGTGGCGATTCGGTACAGGTGCAGTTGTGGCCTTAGCGCATGATGTTATCATCACCGCAGGTTATTTATCGCTATTTGAACGAGAACTTGATTTAACAATCATTGCTGCGATGTTATCGATTATTGGTTATTCTCTTAACGATACCATTGTTGTTTTCGACCGAATTCGCGAGAATTTTAGAAAGATTCGCCGAGCAGAACCTTACGATGTTATTAATATCTCATTAACACAGACATTGCATCGTACTTTAATGACATCAGGTACAACTCTTGCAGTGGTCGTTATTCTGTATATCTTTGGCGGTTCAATGTTAAAAGGCTTCTCTGAAACATTAGGCGTTGGTATTGTGCTTGGTACAATCTCATCAATTTATGTAGCGGCTTATATGTCACTTAAATTGGGCGTAAAACGTGAACACTTTATGCCACCTAAAATTGAAGCCGAAGGTGCAGATCAACCTTCAATATTACGTTAATTATATAAACTCTGCCATCAATAGGCAGAGTTTTATCAGGCTGTTTTTCAAACAAATAATATCAAATCGATTGACACTTATTATTTAGTTGCATATTATTAGCCACAGTTTTATCCCTTACTATTTGGGGCCATAGCTCAGCTGGGAGAGCGCAACGCTGGCAGCGTTGAGGTCAGGGGTTCGATCCCCCTTGGCTCCACCAATTCAATATTCTGTAAGATTCTTTAAAACCTATTAAAAAACACAAAATCTGCGCCTCCTTTGCTAGAAGGTATATAAACAAAATTGATTTAATAAATAAAAAAATCAATTAATTGTTGAATATCTCCAAATATTAAACTCAATTCTATTAAAAGTGAATGAACAATTTTGTATATATAAATATAGTGCAACGATGAAACCCACTAAGTGATACTTTTGTACATAATCTAATAGTGATAGGATATAAAAAGTTAAATAAACAAAAGGTATAAAATCGTGACTTATAAACCTACCCAAGCGCCAAACAAATGTGAGAATATGAACCACATTCGTGCCGAAATAGATCAGATTGACCATTCCATAATTAAATTGCTTGCTACACGCTTTGAATACGTCAAAGCTGCCAGTAAGTTCAAAAAAAATACCACTGACGTACAAGCCAAAGAACGTTTTGACAGTATGCTAGAACAACGAAAACAATGGTCGAATGAATTAGGGCTCAATGGCGAAATCATCAAAAATCTATATGCAAATTTAGTACGATATTTTATCGATGAAGAATTGAAATATTTCAAAAACAAAGAAAAATAAAAACAGAAATTTCATTAAAAATAGTTATAAAAAATATTTATTTTATATGATATTTTAACAATATTAATGAGCTCATAAGGAAGAGGTAACATGGCTTATACAAATAAACAGCAGTTATTAGATGAAATAAACAAAACAGCCAAGTTATTTATTGATGAGTTTATAGTTTTATCTGAATCACAAAAAGACTCTTTGGTAGAGGGCGTTGATCGTACTCCTGCACAAATGATTGCTTATCAACTCGGTTGGCTTAATTTGGTGAAATCTTGGGATGATGATGAACTTGCTGGTCAAACACCTGAATTACCGGCCTCTGGATACAAATGGAATCAATTGGGTAATTTGTATCAGCAATTTTATAAAACATATCAATACCTATCATTACAGGCATTAATTCAAGCATTTAATCAGAAAATCACTATTTGGAATGATTGGATTCAATCTTTGAACGAAGACACTTTGTTTATAAAAGATAGCCGTAATTGGACTAAACCTTATCCTGAATCTTGGACTGTTGCTCGATTTATCCATATCAATTCTGTGGCGCCGTTTAAATCGTTTAGAGCAAAAATCAGAAAGTGGAAAAAGCTAAATGCATCAGTTTAAAATTATATTCAATATAATGTAAGGAGAATAATATGTCTTTTACAGAAACAGAACGACAGCAATTGACGGAACTTAAATTCGTGGGTGCCAAAATTATTGAAAGACTTGAAGAGATGAACTTCGATTCTTTCGATAAATTGCGTAATGCTAGTTTAGATGAAATCCTTAATAAAGGTGCGTTATTAACAGGTTCAACTTGTTGGAAAAACAGTCATCAAGCAAAAACGGCAATAAGTAATATTTTGAGTTTGGTTAACAATGCGTAGTATTGTTTGTTTTTTTATGAAATGCGTGTTTTAGCCAGCAATCTTATTTTATCTTCGTCTTATTAATTAGGTTTTGCTCATTTAGTTGAAGTTTGGCAAAATAGGCAACTTAGTTGAGGCTTGCCTTGAATGACTGATTTGTTAATAATCAATAAGAAGTTACATCAATATGCTATTGTTAAATAGAGCAGGAATGGAATTGGGATGAATAGTCGAATTAAACAACCTATAACAGTATTATTTATCTTGAGCTGCTTAAGCAGTATGGTCATTTGTTCTGCACCTGTTTCTGCTGATGAAGAACAGCCAGTGCTCCTTCAAACAGAGTCTCAAACCGAGGTCGAAGTGGGTGTTAATCCCCTAACTCAATTACCTGAAACGAAGCAAATTGATATTGTTGGTCCACACCAAATACATGAGGAAATTTATCATAAGACTATCTATTCACTTTCAGGTCACCCTAAGTATCCAGATGATTTTCAACATCTTGATTATGTCAATCCTAATGCACCAAAAGGTGGTGTGATTAAACTGGCCGAAATTGGCTCTTTTGATAATTTGAATCGCTTTGCTAGCCGTGGTGCACCTGAACGTAATTCTGGGGCGCTATATGATAGTCTTTTTACTAATACTGAGGATGATATTACTAGTTTTTATCCACTTATTGCGACGTCAATTACCTATTCTAACCAATATCGCTGGGCAGAAGTGGCGATTAATCCTAATGCCCGTTTTCAAGATGACAAACCCATTACGGCACACGATGTTGTGTTTACTTTTGATAAATTTATGACTGAAGGGGTGCCTCTATATCGTGTTTATAATAAAGGTGTTACGGTTAAAGCGATAGATGATTACCATGTTAGGATTGATATTCCAGAGTCAGATCGTGAGAAGCTTCTTTCATTTGTTGGTAGTATGCGAGTTATCCCTAAACATTTTTGGCAACATCATGATTTTTCAGAGCCATTAAGTACGCCGCCAGTTGGTAGTGGTCCTTACTATATTAGTGATTATAAAATGGGGCAATATGTTGTTTATCGACGTAATCCCAATTATTGGGCGCGCGATTTGCCAATTAATAAGGGCTTAGATAATTTTGATGAAAAGCGTATTGATTACTATATGGATAATAGCGTTTCGTTAGAAGCCTTTAAAGCGGGCGAATATGATTTACGCGATGAAGATCAACCTAAAAATTGGTTTACTCAATATCAAGGTAAATATTTTGATGCTAACCATATTATTAAACAAGAAAAACCGGTTAAAACAGCAACCGACACTAAGTGGCTTGCATTTAATTTACAAAAAGAGCTATTTAAAGATATTAAAGTGCGAAAAGCTATCACACTGGCGTTTGATTTTGAATGGTTAAATCATGCCTTTTATTATGACAGTTACAAAAGACCTTATAGTTTTTTTGAAAACACTATTTATGCGGCAAAGGGTAAACCAACAGAGCAAGAATTAAAGTGGTTAAATCCTTATAAACATATTATTCCAGAAGCCGTTTTTAAGAACGCTTATTTTATTCCAAAAAGTGATGGTAACGGCTTTAATCGCGATAATTTATTAAAAGCTGCTGAATTATTAAAACAAGCCGGATGGGTGATTAAAGACGGTAAGTTGATTAATGATAAAACGCAGCAACCGTTTGAATTTGAGTTGATCAGTTATCTTGGTAACGATATTAAATATGCGGTTCCATTTCAACAGAATTTAGCCCGTTTAGGGATCACCATGAAAATCACCTTATTAGATTCAGCACAACACTTACGTCGTGTTCGTGAGCGTGATTATGATATGGTTGCACGTGATTATTATGCTGTAAATTATCCAAATTCTAATTTGTTGATGTTTTGGGGTAGTGAGTATCTTAACTCGTCATGGAACGCTTCTGGTTTACATAATAAGGCTATCGATAGCATTATCGCTGAAATTATTAAAAATGTGGATAATCAAGAAGCACTTGTCCCATTAGGGCGTGCGCTTGATCGTATTTTAACGCAAGAATATCCAATGATTCCTATGTGGTATAATAGCAAATCGTACTATGCATACTGGAACAAATTTGGGCAACCAACTATACAGCCAACTTATGCGATAGGGGTTGATAGTTGGTGGTATGACGCAGAAAAAGCAGCTAACCTGCCTAAAAATCGGGAACATTAATATGCTAAATTACTTTATTCGTCGATTGTTACTGATTATTCCAACATTATTTGTGATTTTAACAATCAACTTTTTTATTGTGCAAGTGGCGCCAGGTGGACCGGTCGATCAGGCGCTTGCTATGATTGAAAATGGATCGCAAGCAGGGCAAGGGCTATTGCCGGGGAATGATGGTACGTCTACATCAGTACATCAATATAAAAATGAGTCAAACTATCGTGGATCACGTGGGCTTGATCCACAGGTTATCTCGATGATCGAAAAACAATACGGCTTTGATAAACCAATATTTGAACGTTATATCGAAACGCTAAAGAAATACATATTATTTGATTTTGGTAACAGTTTTTTTAAAAGTGAATCGGTATTAGGATTGATTGCCAAAAGTTTACCTGTTTCAATTTCATTGGGATTATGGAGTACGTTAATTGTCTATCTAATCTCAATTCCTTTAGGTATTCGCAAAGCGGTGAAAGATGGTTCAGCATTTGATTTTTGGTCAAGTACCTTAATTATTATTGGTTATGCCATACCACCTTTTTTATTAGCAGTGTTGTTAATTGTATTGTTTGCCGGTGGTAGTTATTGGGATGTTTTTCCACTTCGCGGGCTTATTGCGAATAATTTTGATCAACTTGACTTTTGGGGCAAGGTAAAAGACTACGCGTGGCACATGTGCTTACCGACTATTACTATGTCAATTAGTGGTTTTGCTTCCTTGACAATGTTGACAAAGAACTCGTTTTTAGATGAAATCCGCAAGCAGTATGTAATCACTGCACGAGCGAAAGGGTTGAGCGAAAGGCAAATTATGTATAAGCATGTTTTTCGCAATGCAACGTTACTGATTGTATCGGGATTTCCTGCTGCTTTTGTGGGTATTTTATTTACCGGTTCGTTACTAATTGAGATCATATTTTCTCTTAATGGGCTTGGCTTATTGGGCTATGAGGCAATTATTCAACGTGATTACCCTGTGATTTTTGGGACGCTTTATATTTTTACATTAGTTGGACTCATCACAAAACTGCTGTCTGATTTATCTTACATGATGATAGACCCACGCATTGACTTTGAGGCTAGAAACTGATGACCACTCATTATTCTTTTAATCAACAACGCTGGCAACGATTTAAACATAATCGTCGTGGTTATTATTCACTTTGGTTATTTTCGATCTTTTTTGTGATTAGCTTATTTGCTGATTTTATTGTTAACGATAGGCCCATTTTTATTAAATATCAGGATAATTACTATTCACCAATTTTTCATTTTTATCCAGAAACGGAGTTTGGTGGGAAATTAGAAACGCAAACCAATTATCTTGATCCTGCCGTGCAAAATAAAATAGAAGCGAATGGCTGGATTTTATGGCCGCCGTTTCGCTACAGTTATAGTACGCTAATCTATGATACGCAAAATACTTTTCCTACCCCGCCTTCAACATCGCATTGGTTAGGTACAACTGATGCGGGTTTCGATGTACTGGCTAATATCTTATATGGTTTTCGTATTTCGATGTTTTTTGCTATTTTTTTGACGTTGTTTACTTCATTTATTGGTGTCAGCATCGGTGCAATCCAAGGTTATTATGGTGGAGCAGTAGACCTGATAGGGCAGCGATTTATTGAAATCTGGTCTGGTTTACCGGGTTTATTTGTGATTATTTTATTAGCCAGCATTTTGCCACTTAATTTTTGGTGGTTGTTGGGTATTACTGTTTTATTTGGTTGGATGGGGCTAGCCAATGTTGTGCGTACCGAGTTTTTACGGACTCGCAATTTTGATTATATCCGAGCAGCTAAAGCAATGGGGATTAGTGATAGTAGCATTATGTTTAGACACATCTTACCTAATGCGATAGTGGCAACATTAACCTTTTTACCGTTTATCCTTTGTGGCGCTATTACGACGATAACTTCGTTGGATTTTTTAGGTTTTGGCTTGCCGATTGATTCACCATCTCTTGGTCGATTATTGCTGCAAGGTAAAAATAATTTACAAGCTCCTTGGCTTGGTATTAGTTCATTTTTAATTATAGCTACGTTACTTTCTTTACTTATTTTTATTGGTGAGGCAGTAAGGGATGCATTCGATCCAAGCAAAGGAGCGTATCGATGAGTTCTCCTTTATTATCCGTTCAGGATTTAAGTATCGCTTTTAAATGTGGTACACAAACGATATCACAAGTCGTGAGTAATATCAGCTTTGATATTGATGAGCAAGAAACATTGGCACTCGTTGGTGAGTCAGGTTCAGGTAAAAGTGTTACCGCTTTGTCTATCCTGCGTTTGCTACATAAAGAGCAAGTAGTTTATCCAACTGGCGATATTTTATTTGAAGAAAACTCTTTATTATCAGCACCAGATAAAGAACTTCGTCAGGTACGTGGTAATCAAATTAGTATGATTTTCCAAGAACCAATGGTGTCATTGAACCCTCTACATACGGTTGAAAAACAGCTTTATGAAGTACTAGCATTACATCGAGGCATGCATCAACACGATGCGCGTTGCGAGATTTTGCAATATCTTGATCGTGTGGGAATTAAAGAGCCAAAAAGTAAATTATCGGCTTATCCCCACCAGTTATCAGGTGGCGAAAGGCAGCGAGTTATGATCGCTATGGCAATTTTAACCCACCCTAAGTTATTAATAGCAGATGAACCAACCACCGCTTTAGATGTGTCAGTTCAAGCTCAAATTATTCAGTTATTAAAAGAGTTAAAAAACGAACTGAATATGAGCATGCTATTTATTTCGCATAATCTTACCATTGTTAAAAAATTGGCCGATAAAGTAGCTGTTATGCAAAAAGGCGAAATTGTTGAATATAATAATAAGCAGCGTATTTTTTTACGTCCAGAACATAAATATACGCAAACACTATTAAATTCACAGCCAAATGGTGATCCGGTACCTTTGCCTGATACTCCTGGAATACTGCTTAATGTAAATCACCTGAGCGTTGAGGTTATTGCCAAAAAACGTTTATTTAGTAGTCAAAAAAAACAAATAGTTAATAATATTGGTTTTACTGTGCACCAAGGTGAAACTGTTGGGATTGTTGGTGAATCAGGATCGGGAAAAACGACCGCTGCACTAGCCATTTTACGCTTGATTAAATCACAAGGTAACATTGTATTTGATAGCCATTCTATACAAAACCTAACTGGCAAAAAACTATTACCATTTCGAAGCCGTATTCAAGTTGTGTTCCAAGATCCGTTCTCATCACTTAACCCACGCTTTAATGTCGAGCAGATTATTTGTGAAGGGTTAATGACACACAAAAAACTAAGCAAAACTGAGCGTGAAAAGGCCTTAATTGATATTATGCAAGAAGTTGGTCTTGATCCTGAAATGCGTTATCGCAATCCTACTGAATTTTCGGGTGGTCAGCGTCAGCGTATAGCCATTGCCCGAGCTTTAATTTTACAACCAGAATTATTGATTTTAGATGAGCCAACTTCATCGTTAGATCATACCATTCAAAAACAGATTATTCATTTGTTAAAGTCATTGCAAGAAAAGTATCAGCTTAGTTATTTGTTTATTAGTCATGATTTAGCGTTGGTTTATGCAATGTGTCATCAAGTAGTTGTAATGAAAGAAGGCCGAATTGTTGAGCAAGGTACGCGTGAAAAGGTTTTCTACTCTCCAGAAGAAGAATACACCAAGGCGTTACTTTCATTTTTAGACAAACGACCTCGTAAACAAAGTAAAATTTTGATACATCAGGAAAAGGTTGAATCTGAAAAGGTCGAAACAGCTGAAAAAGTAGAAACTACAGCAAAATTTGCTCATAGCGATGATACTCAACAACATCAACAGAAAAATAAGGAGCCAGACAAAAAGGTCAATTGGGGCGATGCGCTGTTAATGCGTAAAAAATAAATATCTAAACCCGTATTTTAGCAATGATTTATATGACAAATCATTGCTAAT
Source organism: Gilliamella sp. X-23 (assembly GCF_057063545.1). NCBI lineage: Bacteria > Pseudomonadati > Pseudomonadota > Gammaproteobacteria > Orbales > Orbaceae > Gilliamella > Gilliamella sp. X-23. The sequence goes on along the minus strand of NZ_JBXSQG010000002.1, from coordinate 177,833 downwards.
AAATCAATATTTTAATCTATTTAGCAGGTCGATTATGCAAAAACGAATACTACCTTTTTTATTAACACCTTGTTTATCACTGATGTCGATAAATGCGCTAGCGTTAACTTGTAGCGAAAACCCAGCTCAAAATATAGTTGAAGCAAATAACTATATTTTTCAAATTTTGGATTATATTGATTCGCCAGTAAAAGGCATCAAGCAAGAGATTAGAACTTCAACGACTCAATTGGGTAGTGATGCCAATAGTACGACCGCTAAGCACTCATTAGAATATGATCCCAATGGTCTTATTACGCAAAGCAATTATGATCTTTATTCAGATAAAAATATCCGAGTTTATTCTGAACATCTACAAAAAAATAAATCGGGCTGGGAAAATATCATTGAAGATATAGAAGACAAAACCAATAGCATTATCCAATTTAATACCGATGAACAAGGCAAAATTGTCTTTTCACTACAAACCAAAAAAGCTGTCGATTTTGTTTTTATTGAAATGGATAATTATGTGTATGACAATAATCATTGCCTCATTAATAAAAATGTACAATGGCAACTAAAAGAGATTGATGAGAACGGTAAATACACAGGTACAGATCAAAAAGGGTCTTCAAGTTATACCTTTGGATATCGAGAGCAACAGCTTGCTAAAGTGTCGTACCAATTTAGTAACAATATGACAAACGAAAGTGATTTTTCGTATCAATATGATAACGATCACCATCGATTAACTACCATTGAATCTTCTTACTTATCATCAGGAAAAGAAGTTTCACATTATTTAACTAAATTTTTAACTTTTAATGAAAAAAATGATTGGCTTATGGCAAGTAAAGTTAAAAATAATCAAGAGAATAAACAAACTAATATTACCCGCGAACTCACTTATTATTAGTTTTTGGAAATATAAAAAGCGTTATTTTGTTTATGACGCTTTTTATATTCCTATAACTAAAAATGCCAGCTATACCCGAATAAACAATATATAAATAGCATGTATTGTCCATGCTAATGCTAAGCCAAAAGTCAGTAACTTTTCGCGTTTTGGATAGATTTTACGCTCGTGCAAAAGCGTTAAAATTTGTTGTAATCCACACCAGATAGGTAATGAAATCATCAAAAATAAAAACAATTTACCCATTTCAGTATTGGCTATTTTTAGAATATGAGAACGTGTTGCTACATCACCAAAAGAAATCATAAATGTCATAATGATTAGCACAATAGGTGAAAACATAGCAGCCCATGTTCCGCCAAGTGTAAACAAACTTTTTATTACTTTTCCATCTGTGTTTTTTGTTTGAATTTGTTTATTTTTCATTGATGCAATACCACTTATTTCAATACAAGTAAAAATAAAAAAATCGATACAGTTAGCATAACTGTCCATAGCCCTACAGTCAGTAATAATCTGTTAGATTTTTTATTGAACATTGCACTAGGAATCGTTTTAGAGACTAACTTAAACCAAGTTATTGTATGGAAAACACTAACCAATAACACAATAAAATTAAGCACGACAACAAAAGGACTATGCAAAAAGAAAATAAAACGGTAAAACTCATCTTGCCCAACGGTATTTGTGTGCATACACACTACACCATACATTAAAATTAAACTTAGCCAAATCATGGAAAAAGGAACTAATTTGTGCATAATAGTAATTATAAAGGGACGTTTTACATCGGTTTGAACAGCATCAAGGCGATGATTGTTATTTTGTTGATTCATAAATTTCTCTAGGTTGTATTACATTTTATGCTAGTTATTGTTTGGTGGGGTTATTGTTCATTTGGTTATTATAAGCGTTAATCTATTTTATGTCGTTAGTTTAAAGCAATTTATAATATAGCCTTTAATACCGTAATACTATGCAAAAAATGCGTCATATTTTAATGAAGCTATATTTAGGCAATAAGTAATTAAATAGATAATCAAATAAAAAGGACGCTTAATATTGAGTAAGGTATCTTATAGAATTTTATAAGATTTATGCTATATAAATATATTTTGACGATTTTAATTTATTCATGAACAATTGTTGTTAAATAGAATGAAAAAGAAAAGTTTTGAGCAATTTTGCTAATTTCACTGTAATTGATAATTAAATGTAAATTGTCAAAAAACTTTATGTATATTATTTTGATTAGCAGTATCATTCTGAGCTTTATTGAGAATAATTTTAAGTCATACTAAAATGAACAACTCAAATCATAAAATTCCAGTTGGAATTGTTGGTATTATCAGTGCTATTGGCATTGTATATGGTGATATTGGTACTTCTCCTCTTTACGTTTTAAAGTCTATTATTCACGGATTACCTGATAATCAGTGGGCTAATCCATTTTATATTTTGGGGGCAGTATCGTGTGTGATTTGGACACTGACTATTCAAACCACTTTGAAATATGTCATTATTACATTACGTGCAGATAATAAAGGTGAAGGTGGCATTTTATCTTTATATGCTTTAATTCGTCGGCGTTATAAATGGACATTTGTTATTGCTATTATTGGCGCTGCGGCGTTACTTGCAGATAGCGCCATTACTCCAGCAATTACTATTATTACGGCGATTGAAGGGTTAAATGTTATTTACCCTCATATACCTATTATCCCGATCACGCTGTTTTTGATTCTTACCTTGTTTGTTATTCAGCCTTTAGGGACTGGCGCATTGGGAAGATACTTTGGTGTTAGTATGGCAATTTGGTTTACCATTCTTTGCTTATTAGGGCTATATCGATTATTACCGCATTGTGATGTTTTAGCTGCTTTTAATCCTATTTATGCAATTAAATTTATTATTGAAGCACCAGATGCATTAGTTATTTTAGGTGCTATCTTTATGTGTACTACAGGTGCTGAGGCGCTCTATTCTGATTTAGGACATTGTGGGCTCAAAAATATTCGTATTTCATGGGGCTATGTAAAATTTTGTTTAATTATTAATTATCTAGGCCAAGCGGCCTGGGTTATTTATAATCCTCACTTAATTAATGCTGATATCAATCCATTTTTTATGATAATGCCTGAATGGTTTAGATTAATTGGTATTATTATGTCAACTTGTGCAGCCTTTATTGCATGTCAGGCGTTAATTAGTGGATCATTTACTATCATTAGCGAAGCGATGTCATTAGATCTGTGGCCATATGTTCACGTTCAGTATCCTACCTTAATTAAAGGACAAGTTTATATTCGTTCAATTAATTATATTTTGTGTGCACTTTGTATTACGACGGTACTTGGTTTTCGTTCATCAACTAATTTAGAGGCAGCTTATGGCCTAGCGATTACTTTGAGTATGTTGATGACGACAGTCTTATTGTTTTTCTATTTTATGAAGAATAATAAACCACTTTGGTATAGTATCCCGTTAACCCTCTTTTTTATGTTGATTGAAGGTGGCTTTTTTATCGCAAATATTCAAAAATTCTTCCACGGTGGTTTCGCCTCGATTCTTATAGCTGGTTTTATTTTTATTATTATGTATGCGTGGATAACCGGGAGAAATTTAAAGCGTGAACATAACTCGTTTGATAAACTAGATGATGAATATTTGGCTAAAATTATTGCTGTCAGTCATGATAAAAGTATTGAAAAAATAGCGACACATCTGTTTTATTTAACACGCGCCCAAAGTGCTCATGCGGTTGAAAGTAAAATTACTTACTCACTATTCGAACGAAAACCAAAACGTGCAGATACTTATTGGTTTATATCGATCAACCGTATGGATGAGCCATATCAATTCGAATATGAAATTGAAGTGTTAGTTCCATATAAGGTTTTTCGTATTGATTTGAATATTGGTTTTAAAGTAGATATGCATGTTGAACAGTATGCCCAACTCATTGCGACACGCACGGAACAGCAGAATTTAGTTAATTTATCTTCACGTTATTCTTCAGTTAAAGATCGTCGAGGTGATAGTTTATATGTAATTGTTGAGAGAACATTACGTAATGTAGATATTAATTTTATTAACCGCCCAATTTTAGCTATTTACTCATTCATTAAGCGTCAATTTACTTCGGATATTGACATGTTTGATATCGATCCCTCTACAGCATTAGTTGAATTTGTTCCAATTGTTGTTAGTGAATATGAGAACGACAATAAAACATTAAAACAACTTATTGAGCAATCGAAAATGAGTGTTACAGGTAATTTAGAATCGATAGATAAAGAATAACACATTGATAAATTTAGGATAGTAATCCCTAAAAATAAAAATTAGTGTACAATAATGCAATTTAGTGGGAAAAGTTCCCCTGTGTTGGTTATATTTAAAAGTATCATAATAAATAATAGGAACTAAGCATGACAGGTAAATTTATTGTCATCGAAGGACTTGAAGGGGCTGGTAAAACAACAGCTATTAACACCGTTGCACGCATTTTGAATCAACACAATATTGACGATTTGCAATTTACCCGAGAGCCGGGTGGAACACCGATTGCTGAAGCATTACGTCATATAATTAAAAATGGTCTAAACAAAGAACCTTTGACTGATAAAGCCGAATTGTTAATGCTATATGCAGCGCGTATTCAACTGATTGATAATGTCATAAAACCAGCACTTGAGGCTGGTAAATGGGTTATTGGTGATCGTCATGATTTATCAACACAGGCTTATCAAGGTGGTGGGCGTCAGTTAGATAAAAACTTTATGGCGATATTAAAAGAACAAGTATTGGGTAACTTTAAACCTGATCTTACTTTATATTTGGATATCGATCCTGAAATTGGTTTGATGCGTGCAAGAACGCGTGGTGAACTCGATCGTATTGAGCAACAATCATTGCCATTTTTTGAACGAATTCGTCAACGCTATTTAGAAATTGCCAAGCAAGACAAAACAGTTATAACTATTGATGCTGAAAAATCAATTAACGATGTGACTAAGCAAATTGAACAAATTTTAACAAAATGGCTAACAAAACAGGTTTAATATTCAATGATCTTAAATGACTATCCTTGGCTTTCGTTACCTTATCAGCAATTAGCATCAGGAATTGTGCATAAGCGCACTCATCATGCTTTGCTAATTAATTATGTTCAAGGTAGTGGTGAAGACCAATTTGTTTCAAAACTTGCAAGCCGTTTATTATGCCAATGTTCACAGCAATTAGAACCGTGCTTAAAATGTCATAGCTGCCAACTGTTTTTATCTCACCATCATCCTGATTATTATGTAATAACTAATGAACAAGGTAAGCAGTCAATAGGTATTGATCAAATCCGTAATATATCTAGCAAAGTTTACGAAAAATCCCAACAAGGTGGTAATAAAGTTCTTTGGATTAAACATGCGGCTTTAATGACAGAAGCTGCTGCTAACGCCTTGCTTAAAACGTTAGAAGAACCACCCCAAAAGACATATTTTATTTTAAGCGATGAACATAATAGCCAATTATTGCCAACAATTCATAGCCGTTGTTTTTCTTATTGTTTGCCTGTTCCTAAATTGGAACAATCTATTGAATGGTTAAAAAAACAATATAGCCAACAATACAGCGATAATGAACTTGCCTCTGCATTATTATTAAGCGAAAATGCACCACTAAAAGCAGCTGCACTATTAATGCCAGAAAAATGGCAACAACGAAAAGCGTTTTGTGAACATTTATTAGAAGTTGTACCGCAAAATAATTATTGGCAGTTGGCTAAAACTTTTGATAACGAAGATTTTATTGAACGCATTATTTGGTTTTGTGCGTTATTAAGTGATGCGCTTAAAGCGAAGCAAAAAGTAGGGCGTTTTATCGTTAATCGTGATCAAGTACCATTAGTCCGATTACTTGCAACTAATAGTAATGAGAGGCTTTCTGAGCTTTATAATTTATGGTTACAAGCAAGAAACCAGCTGTTAACAATTACTGGATTGAATAAAGAACTCATTATTTGTAATGTTCTTGCTCAATCCGAATTAGTTGATTAAGTAAAAATGAAGTAATATAAGGCAAGGTGTGTTTTTATTTTCAGGCATACGTTTAAGTAAAAAAGGATGACCGTGAGTTATTTATCTATTGAATTTGGTTTACTTTTTATCGCTTTTTTTGCCCTATATTGGGGATGCCGTTTATCGCCTAAAATCCAAAATGGACTACTTTTAGTATCGAGTTACCTTATTGTTGGTAGTTATAGCTGGCAATTTGCGCTTATCCTTTTTATTTATACTTGTGTGATTTATTTGTTTTCGTTGTTGATTGCGGCATCGGAACATCATGCAAAACGATGGCTCGTTTTAGGGTTATGTGCATCAATTATTAATCTTGCGTTGTTTAAATATTTTGATTTTTTCCGTTATGAGCTGCAATATTTGTTTAATTTCTTAAATTTTCCTATTTTATTGCCTGCTATCACTTTATTAATCCCTATTGGCATCTCATTTTATACTTTCCATTCGGTAAGTTATTTAATTTCGGTAAAGAAAAAAGAGTTACCAGTTGCTAAATTTTGGGATTTTGCTCTATTTTTGTCGTTTTTCCCAAGTATTATTGCAGGCCCGATTAACCGTGCTAAAGACTTTATGCCGCAAATCAATGTTGCCCAACCTCGCGAAATTTTGGAACCGTTTCGTGCATTTACATTGCTTATTTTGGCTGTTATTAAGGTTTACTGTGTAGGTGGTTTAATTAGCGAATACTGGGTTAAACCAATTTTTGCCAATCCATTAGAATTTAGTGTGATTGATTTGCTTGTTGGGCTTTATGGTTACGCAATGCAGATTTATTTGAATTTTTCTGGCTATACTGATTTAGTTACAGGTATTGCTTTATTGCTAGGATTTCGTTTGCCAATTAATTTCAATTTACCATATTTAGCACTGAATTTAAGAGACTTTTGGGGGCGCTGGCATATTAGCTTGTCACGTTGGATTCGTGACTATATTTATATTCCTCTTGGTGGAAATCGTCTAGGGTTTGTGCAAACGCAAATTAATGTCATGCTTGCCATGTTATTATCGGGATTATGGCATGGTGCAGGGATTAATTTTATTATTTGGGGTGCATGTCATGGTATTGGTATCGTAGCACTTCATATTGGTGATCGTTATTTAGGTAAAGATTGGGTAACACGACGTTCGCCAACGGTGGCACGATTACTAACATGGCATTATGTTTGTTTTACATGGCTCTTTTTTTATTGTGAAAGTTTGCCCGATGCTTTGGATTATTTGACCGCATTAGTGCATAACTTTTCGATACAACCACTTTATGCAGGGGATTTTCTCGTTATTTGTTTTATCTATTTTGTCTATCCAATGTGTAAAAATTTCACTCAATGGTTTATTATACAACTAACTCAAATACCTCGCATTTTTTTGCCTTTTGTTTTTATTTTTATTTTATGGATGGTTATTTATATTGCACCATCAGGTATGCCAAACTTTATTTATGCTAATTTCTAATTATGATGATATATAAAAAATCGTTTTCAAAAAATAACAAAAAAACAAAATCGAATTTGAAAAGACAACGTCATAAATCGCGGAATAAAATTGCGCTTAAAAAGGATCCTCAAAAAAATAAAAAGACAAATCCCCATTCTGCTCTTGTTATTAAACATTTATCTGTCTGTTATATATGGATAACATTATTTGTTACTGCAATAGCACTAATGGCACTTTATTACAAATCCATATTGATTTATTGCCAGCAAGCATATCATCTCGATTTATTTGATAGTGATACGTTTTTCGTTCAAGAAACATCTACTCAAGTGCTTGAAGAAAGCAAAAATGACGAGTCAAATGTTCAACAAGTTGATGTTATGTTGCCTATCATTGAAAATGAAGACTCAAAATTAAACTCTCCTCAGTTTCAAAATGTACAACAACATAATGAGCTTGAAGCGGTACAAAAAGTAAATACAGAAACAGAAATAAACGTAAAAAGTGAGCAACAAGGTAGTATTGCAAATGGTAAATTAGACGCCGATTTAAAAACACATTTAGAAATTATTGAGCAAAACAAACCTGCTCCCGAGCTTGTATTGCGAGATAAACCTAAAACTACACAAGTAGATATTGAGTTACCCCATGAACCACTACCTATTGTATTAACGAGTAACGATAAAGTGTTTTTTGCTGGTGATTCTTTAATGCAAGGCGTTGCACCATATGTTAAAAAAATGTTGTTTAAGCAGTATAAAATAGAAAGCCTTAATTTGAGTAAACAAAGCACTGGGCTTGCTTATCCGAGCGCTTTTGATTGGTCAAAAACAATTAATGATAATCTAATTGCCGACCCTTCTATTAAATTACTTGTTGTTTTTCTTGGCGCAAATGATCCTTGGGATTTCCCAGTTAAGGGATATACAAAATATGCTAAATTCAAATCTGAATTGTGGGAAGAGCAGTATCGTTTGCGTATTGAATCTATCTTAAATAGCGCTATAGAACATAATGTTCAAGTGCTTTGGCTTGCTGCCCCTTGTATGCGCAAAGCAAAATTAAACGAGGGCATGGTTTACTTAAATAACTTATATAAGTCTGAAATAGAAAAAGTTCAACAACACTTTTTAACAACAAATGAATTATTAGGTTGTACGTACGAAAAATTCAGTAATTTTATCGAAACCGGTAAAACAAAAATTAAAGTAAGGGTTGATGATGGGGTTCATTTTACTCCAACAGGCCAAAAAATTCTGGCAAAGACCATTATGGAAAAAATAATCTATAAAGAATTAGAGGATCCCCATAGTGATTAAATTTTTAAAATATATTACAGCTGTAATTGCCATAACCATTACTGTTGGGTGTAGTATTGCTGAAAGTAAAACGTCTAGCGTATCTGCTGTTGTTGATTTTGGTGATCCTAATGCTAAACAATTTGCTAAACGTTTAAAATTGTTAGCGAATAACAAAAAAGCTAATCAAGTGATTAATATTACCCAATTTGGTGATTCTCATTCAGCAGCCGACTTTTTTACTGGTGAATTTAGAGCACTAATGCAACAAAAGTATGGTAACGCAGGTATTGGTTGGATAACGCCTGTTGCTATAAAAGGGCAAAACCATACTGCAGTGACGTGGAAATCTAATAATTGGGAGGTGTTAAGTAGCCGAACGTTAAATAATTTAGATTTTCCTATGGGCGGTTTTATAGCTAAGCCCAATAAAGATTCATCTACTATCCAAATTATACCTCGAGCATTAAATAATCAAACTTGGCAAGTTAAGCTAACTTTTAAGATGCTTAAAAACAATTCAAATTCACTAACGCTTTATGATGTAAATAATAATAAACTTGATTTAAGTTATATGCCCAAACCAAATATTTGGCAAACTTCAACGGTTGTATCTAAATTACCTTTAGTTATAAAAGGTCAAAAAGATCTTGAGCTTGGTGGAATTTGGTTAACTCACTATCAACAACCTGGAGTTATTGTTTCATCGATTGCTACTAATGGTGCTAAGCAAGCAATTTGGCAAAAGTGGGGACAAAATTGGCTTAAAGAACTGGGTGTATCAAAAAGTGATTTAGTCATTCTTGAATACGGGACGAATGAAAGCTTTGATGAAACATTAGATGTGAATCAATATCGAGATAATTTAGTGAATAATATTAGGCTGATTCGTAAAACATTACCTAATGCGGCAATTTTGATAATGACACCACCAGACACAATGGCAAATGAAACAGATATGCCTCTGTCTTTTACTAAAATAATAAATATTCAGAAACAAGTTGCCAAATCTGAAAAAACATTATTTTGGGATTGGCAAGTGGCGATGGGCGGTAAGTTTGTCATTAAACAGTGGCGTCAACGAGGGCTAGCTCGTCCAGATCTCGTACATCAAACTCTACAAGGCTATAAAGAAAGCGCTCGTATTTTTTATGCCGATTTAAATGAATTTATTAGAAAAAACAGCTAAATTTTTTATTAAAAGGAATAAATGAGTTATGTTATCACCAATTATCGTTGCAGTTGATTTTGCGGATGTTAAATCAGCATGGAATTTTATTGATCAAGTAGATCCTAAAGATTGCCGTCTTAAAATCGGTAAAGAGCTTTTTACATATGCTGGGCCTGATTTTATCAAGCAGATTATGAAAAAAGGTTTTGATGTTTTTTTAGATCTTAAATTTCATGATATTCCAAATACTGTTGCAAAAGCAATTGTAGCCACTGCTGATCTTGGTGTTTGGATGACCAATGTGCATGCTAGCGGTGGTTCTCGTATGATGACAGCCGCTAAAGATGCGCTTTATTCATATGGTAAAGATGCGCCAATTTTGATTGCTGTGACAGTATTAACCAGTATGGAATCACCTGATCTTAAAGAAATCGGTATCAACGTATCGCCTTTAGAACAAGCGACTAGATTAGCGATGCTAGCTAAAAACTGTGGGCTTGATGGTGTAGTGTGTTCGGCAAAAGAAGTTCAAAGTTTCAGAACACGCTTGGGGGGAGATTTTAAATTGGTGACACCAGGTATTAGACCAGCAGGAACCAATCCGGATGACCAACGCCGAATTATGACACCTCAGAGAGCTCAAGCGGCTGGTTCTGATTATTTAGTTATTGGACGCCCAATTACTCAATCAGAAGATCCAGCCAAAGCGCTACAAACAATTTTAGCAACACTGGATACAAGTAAGAGTGAGCCACATTATGTCTAGTAATCCACTTGTATATTCAACTGATAAAGGTCGAATTAAACATGCTGAAGCTATCATCTCTCGCCCTAAGGGGGATGGTATTATTCGAATTCAACGACAAACATCAGGCCGTAAAGGGAAAGGTGTTTGTATTATTACAGGGTTTGATATCGATGATGCTCAATTAATACAGTTGGCTGCAGAATTAAAAAAACGTTGTGGTTGCGGTGGTTCAATTAAAGATGGCATTATTGAAATTCAAGGTGATAAACGCGATTTATTAAAGTCATTGCTGGAAGATAAAGGATTTAAAGTTAAATTAGCAGGGGGATGATTTATCACTAAAATAGCGTCCATAATAAAAAAGACGCTATTTATAAAAATAGCCTTTTAATTAGAGCGATAACTACGCATTTTTTTGCTAATTTCGCGACGCTCTTTAGAAATTTCAGCATTTTTAATAATATAATCATCAACACGATCATCATAATCGCTTTTCATATTAGCAATAATCGCTTGAAGCTCTTCGTAAGTCATATCTGGCTTAATATATTCACTTAAGTTTTCAAGTAATAGCACTCGTTTTTGGTTGTCACGAATTTTTTTCTCGTTATCCGAAATTTCGCGTTTTAATTTATTTAAGCGACGCGATAAGCGAATGTATTCTAGTACGTCTTGAAACGATGGTGTAGTTGATTTTTCCTTGTCCATCTATAACCCCTTATTTCAAAAAATGGAAAATAAACTTTCATCAATTATATACCAATAATTTTTTAAGGTCATATTAATTATATTTTAAAACGTAAATGATATTTTTAGTATTAACTATTTTGAAGCAGAACGCGATAATTGAAGTTAAAATTGCTTGATAATTGAGATGTTTTGGATTTTCTGTATATGAAAAGGAATTACTTATATTGAATTAACTGTATTCAGTTTGACATATTTTCTACATAGATTACAATTATATCTGTTATTCTAGGTTGGCTTGAATAACAGAATCAAGTCATATTTTCAACTAGTTTTATTTATATTACGGGAAGGAAAATAATGTCAAAACAAGCAAGCGGATTTTTTGCAGATAGTATTTTATTGGCAATTGGTCGTGCTGTATTGCGTAAGCAGATTCGTGATAATCGAAGTATTTCAGACACAGAGGCTATGGGACATGCGATGGTAATACAGGGGCGTTATAATTTTGTGCCACAAGATAAAATCAATATTTTCTGTAACGAAGTAGTTCGTGCTTTTCGCTACGTAGAACAACGAGAATTGCAATCTGTTAGCTGTGTAGCGTATACACGTTTTCGACTTCACGAGTTAACAGGAAATTCAATATTAGATACCCAGTTGATAGCTGATCTTGAGGGCGCTTCAGCTTAAATAGAAATGAAAATTTTTTATTACCTATACTTCAAAATAACTAAGCCCAAATATTTTTACTTGGGCTTAGTGGTTATTGGACGTTAATATTGTTTTCTTGTGCTTCTACAAGAATATTCTGCTCCAGTTGCTTAAGTTCATTCTGTTCGGCTTGAATTTCTTTTAGTCGAATAGCTGATTTTTCCATATCACTAGCGTTCTTTACTTGCCAATCATGATCCGAAATAGAATCATAAACCTCTGTTACAATTCTTTTTGCCTCATTAACATTAAACAATGCTAATGTTTGATAAGGACTTTTGAAAAAATTAGCAATGACCGCAATATGGTACTCGCTTGCTTGTTTATCACTTAACAATATTTCATAAGCGCCATTAATATAGTATTGATCCTTTCTTGGATTAGCAAAAACACTATTGTGGCGCTCCAAAATATTGGATTTTAAGTTATCCTTTAATGCCAAATGAAGGTTATCAATTGCAAGCAAGTCTTTTTTGAGTGCATCAGTTTTGTTTAATGGTTGAAAGAATATCTTATCCCACTCATTAGCCAATGAAGTAATGCGATTGCGGATAATATCCAAATCCCTTTGGATGTTATCTTTTATTTGCGAAACGGTTTTAATGTCTTTTTTCATTGACAATAACCCGTTTAACTTTGGTAGTTTCATAGATAATTATTCCTATAACTTAGTCATTAGGCAATTGCATCTTGGAAGAAATATCCAGCATGTTTAGCTACACATATTTCTTTTACTGATTCGCCAACTCGAACCATTTGACCGCCACGAAGTCCCATATTAGGCTCTGGGATTGTTCCTGATACACGATCACCAAATTGAGCAGTCAATCCCCATGTTACGCCACTTTGGGTTGTTGCTTTCTTATTAATATATAACAATGAAGCGTGGTTACCCCAAACGCGTTGTAGTACTGGTTCCTTACCAGGTTTAATCATGTTAACCCATGAAGTGCCAATATAAATTTGCTCTAAACGTAAAATTTCACGCAAAAATTCAATCGGAACAATACCATCTTCACCGGTACTACCATTAAATGCACGAACAACTTTAGGATGTTGACATAAACGCGAGGCGACATCATTACCAAGAACTAATACATTAGCTCGAACAATCATGGAATCCAAAGCATGGGATATATCCGTTAATGGCGAACTGCTGTTATTACTCCATTGGGTTGAACCTGATAGTATTTTTTGATTGCTTGTTGTATAGTTTTCAGGGTTAAATACCATATTGGCTACACGAACTTCACGATCTAATAAGATTAAATCGGTTGTTGCCTCAGCTGCATGAGCTAATGGGTTGTAATTACTTTTAGCGTTATCAATATCTGCTTGCGGTACAGAAGAGTCAAGTCCATAATCTTCAACAGAAGATTTTTCTTCTGTTGTTTTATAATCGATTTGATTGGGTCTAGACTTTCGTCCCACTAGAGTTGATGGAATAGTAAAACGCTCGGCTATGTCATATTTTGTCCATGCAAAATCATATTTATCGACAGGTGAGCGTGGCATAATTTCATCTGCTATTAAATCAGTGTTACGGTAAGCAAGTGCAATAGCACTTAAAAATGTATCTGGAGTAAATGGGTGTTGCATATAAATATCCTCAATGTGATTAAAAATAAAGGCTAATAAGCCTTGTTTGATTATTTGCCGTGATTAGATATACAAAATCTCACCGCGCCATATAAAGCCCGTTTTGATTGTGCCGTCTTTTTGTTTTACTCGTATTGTGTTTTGAGTGTCACAATGTCGATAATCTGTTAAATCAATAAATTCCCCACTCGAAGCAAAATTGATTGAGCTTTCAAATCCACTTTCTGAAAAGTCAATACTTGCAAGCCCTTTCACTGCTGGTGGCATAGCACCTAAAAAGCCAATATGGCGTAAGTATCTTTTGCCTTTTACTGGGTTTTCAGGTGAATGAGGTAAGTAAAACGAAGCAGAACGATTTTTATAAGTACCTTTATGGATTGCCTCGGCTAATTCGTCGGCGAACTCAGCACAAGCAAACAACTTACCTTGGTACATGTAGACATGATGAACCGCTCCTAAATCAGGTAAATTATTTTTAGGGTGCCCAAGCGTTAAATTAGCTTGATAAAGATTAGGGTCATAGCTGTCAGCTATTTCATGCAAATCTTGCTCAGTAAAAGTGAATTTTCTACCGTCCATTGCGGTAAATGTACCAGGTTTAAATATTTCAAAATTACGTAGTTTGGGCATTTTGAGCGTCCTTTTGAGCTAATGGGGTCGTTATTTTTTGTTTTACTCTTGTAATCACTTTGCGAATACCTCGCTCTGTCATTCGATATTTTCGGCTAAGCTCGTGGTAGTTATTACCTTTAAACTCACGATAAATTTGTGCATCTCGTTGACTAATTTTGAAAGCATAGTCTTTGGGAAATGTAAGATTTTGACCACCAAAAAGCTCTGCAATTGCGTTTGCCACATTACAACCTAACTGTGAAGCGGTTTCTTCTGGTAGACCAAAATCAAGTGCTTCTTTAGTAACCTGATTTGAAACATGAGTAAATAATTCATGGCGTTTAATTTCCATTCTATTCATAATTATTAAATTGCCCTCTTCTAGGTAAATTGTTGGAACAAGGACATATTAAACAGACGTACAATGAATGTAATATGAACAAGGGCAGATAAATAGTGAACAATCAAAACAGTTAAAGATGATAGAGGGTAAATAAAATCTAAAGAAAAATAGGCGCTAAAAATTATTATAAAACGTTTATAAAGCGATTAAATTAATGATTGATACATTTGGGCAGAATTGATAGAAAAAGGCTTAAAATGCGATTTAAGCCTTTTTCTACTATTTATGAAATTGGCTATATATTACGAAGTGCTTGCTTTAACCAACTTATTGACAATATGCCTTAAATTATCTTCGATTTTTCCTAAAGAAGTACAGAAAGCGTTAGCATTAATTGTAATATCACGACAACCGTCTGAACCACTCGCACAATCAACAATAAAACGTAGTAGGTCGATATTATCTTGAATACTTTCAAAATCATCATCCGATAAAAAATAAGTTAACTTAGCGTGATTTACTAATTGATTGCTCATGCTATACCCTCCACTTGGCGAGTCACTAAGATAGCTTTAACCCCAATTTTTACAATCAATAAGGATCTTGCCTCTACCTCAGTTTGAGCATGAACTTTGACACGATAAGGTGATAAAGCAATGCCAAAAATAAGAAAAGTAAAAATTTTGTTTTGCCCAAATTTAGGCGATACGGTATTATTGCGAATAGCCATACTCATTATCCCTTGTAATGTTTGTGGTTAGATGCCTCGATAGTGTTGGTAGCACTTCGAGGCATTGTGTTTTTTAATCTTCACGTTATAATGGTTCGAACCATCAACTATAATTTATCATACTGGTTCGCACCAATGCAAGAGAAAAATAAAAAATCATACGAAAGAACAAACAGCACAAGACAAACAATCCGTTTTGAAGATGAATTACTAGAGGAAATTAGGGGGCAAATAGCAAACAAACAAGAATCTTTTGCTAGTTGGGTAAAAGAGGCTTGCAGACAGCGTTTAGAGCGAGATAAGTAGATTAAAATCCTCGATGGTCGGAGGTTTTAAATAATAAATTATTATTAATCAACTTTATTACTTAAAAAGTATCTGCGTTGGCGTATTTGGACAAAAAACAGCTGACGGTCAGCAATAATATATTGAAAAATAATTATTAATCAAAGTTTATTTATTTGAAAAGTGCTGACCGTCAGCACTTTTAATAATAGGTAAGCCAAACGGTTGGGTTTTACATATCAAAAATCAAGCCTGTCTTTATTTTCATATTTCCGAACGGTTCGGATTTCTAAATTAGTATTTATAAATCAAAACAAATCATATCAATTAGTTAAAGAAAAGAAAACTCCGAACGGTTCGGAATTTTCAGGAACATGGGATGATTTTTGTAATTTACTTAATCTATCCGTCTATAAAGTAGATTTAGATATTCAAAATTTACAATCATTTGTTGAAGAATCCCTAAAATCTATGTCTCGCATGGGTATCGTTTACCGTGAATTACGCCAATATCGCAAATTAAAGCACTTACAAAGGGTTAATAAATTAAATTAGAAGTCAAAAATATGGTACGCAAAGCAAACCCCACCCCACAAAACAATCAATTGAACTACCTGCAATTGATGAGCAAGATTAATGATGTAATGAATACTATGACAACAATTCAAAGTGAATTATAGTGATGATCGAGACATAGCCAATCAAATTTGGGGACAAATCTAAATGGCTGGCGCAATATCGAAATTCACGACAGTCGTGGGTTTAATGAAACTAAAAGAATTGAAAGAACGTAAGTTATATCAAGCATGATCAGGTAAAAAGGGAATAGACAAAAATGGTAACGAAATTCCCGACGTCGGGACTTGGGATAGTTTTTGTCGAGCATTACATACATCTTCAAATAAGGTTCATGAAGATTTATTAAATTTAAAGATATTTGGCGAAGATGCGCTAGAAAAATTAACTAGTATTGGTGCGGGATACCGTGAATTACGCCAATATCGGAAATTAATGCATTTAATGACGTAATGAATACTATGACTACGATTCAAAGTGAATATAACGAAGAACGGGATCTAGTTAATCAGCTTTTAGGTCAAGCTCAAATGGCGGATGCTTTTGCTCAATTTTTCGTGACCGTCACGACTTCTAAATTAAAATTTGTTAAAGAAAACAAGCTTTATCGTGTATTAAAAGGTAAGAAAAGTTGTGACGGTCACGAGTTTTTAACTGGTACATGGCGAGAATTTTGTTCTCTATTAGGACGTTCTATTGAACAAATAGATGAAGATATTCATAATCTAAATATGTTAGGTGAAGAAGCCCTTGAGTCTATGTCTCGTATGGGCATCGGTTACCGTGAATTACGCCAATATCGAAAATTAATGCATTTACAAAGTGTTAATAAATTAGGAGTCAAAAATATAGTACGCAAAGCAAACCCCACCCCACAAAACAATCAATTGAACTACCTGCAATTGATGAGCAAGGGATTAATGATGTAATGAATACTATGACAACAATTCAAAGTGAATATAACGAAGAGCACGATCTAGTTAATCAGCTTTTAGGTCAGGCCAAAATGGCAGATGCTTTTGCTAAATTTTCCCTAACAGTTAGGACTTCTAAATTAAATTTTGTTAAAGAAAACAAACTATATCGTAATTTGAAAGGTAAAAAAGTCCTAACGGTTAGGACTTTTTAACAGGAACTTGGGAAGAATTTTGTAATTTATTAGGTATATCTGTACAGAAGGCTGATTTAGATATTCAAAATTTAAAAGAATTCGGAGAAGAGGCTCTTGAAAGTATGTCTCAAATGGGCATCAGCTACCGTGAGTTACGCCAATATCGCAAATTAAAGCACTTACAAAGTGTTAATAAATTAAATTAGAAGTCAAAAATATGGTACGCAAAGCAAACCCCACCCCACAAAAGAATCAATTGAACTACCTGCAATTGATGAGCAAGGTATAACGGAAACTATGAATACCATGACAAGCATTCAAAGCGAATATAACGATGATCGTGATTTACTAAATCAGTTATTAGGTCAGGCCAAAATGGCAGATGCTTTTTGTAAATTTACCGCGACAGTCGCGATTTCTAAAATGGCCTATGTTAAAGAAAATAAATTATATCAATCACTTGCAGGAATGAAAGACCGCGACGGTCGCGGTTTTACTGGGACATGGGAAGAGTTTTGTAAATTACTTGGAACTTCGGCACCTAAAGCAAATGAAGATATCAACAATTTGCAAAACTTTGGCGAAGAAGCCCTTGGATCAATGTCAAAAATGGGCATAGGCTACCGTAAGCTATACCAATATCACAAGGGCGAAATTTTTTAAGCACTTTTTTATTTCATATTTTGTAACACTTTTTCAAAAAACAATTTCATTATTTCCCTGTTTATTTTGTTATATCCCATTTATCTCATCATTCTGTTATTATTTATCATGTTCTATTTCACTATTTTATTTTTATGCCGTGTTTTCCCACAAAATTTATTTACAAAATAAGATAAAAATAAAAACAACTATTAAGAATTAGAATAAAGTATTGTACAATAGCCCCAAATTTATAAAGAGTGCCAGAGTGCGAGAATCATAATGAGCTGGATTGAAAAAATTCTTAGTAAAAATAATATATCGTCAGATCACAAAAAGGCGAATATTCCCGGTGGTGTTTGGACAAAATGTAGCAACTGTGAACAAGTCATTTATCAAGTTGAACTTGATCTTAACTTACAAGTCTGTCCAAAATGTGACCATCACATGCATATTCCTGCCCGTGTGCGTTTGTACCGTTTTCTAGACGAAGGTTCAGATGTAGAGATTGGCTCAGATCTTCTGCCTAAAGATATCTTAAAATTTAAAGATACTAAAAAATATAAAGATCGTTTAACAGCTGCACAAAAAGAGACACATGAAAAAGAAGCAATGGTTGTGATGAAAGGCTCATTGTTTGGTATCCCTGTCGTTGTTGCTTGTTTTGAGTTTGCGTTCATTGGTGGGTCAATGTCTTCTGTTGTTGGTGCATTATTTACGCGCGCAGCAGAACAAGCCATTGCAGATAAGTGTCCATTAATTTGTTTTTCAACAAGTGGCGGTGCGCGAATGCAAGAAGCTCTATTTTCGTTAATGCAAATGGCAAAAACCAGCGCTATTCTTGCTAAAATGCAAGATGAAGGTTTGCCTTATATTTCAGTAATGACCGACCCTACCATGGGGGGCGTATCGGCAAGTTTGGCAATGCTAGGTGATATTAATATTGCTGAACCTAAAGCATTAATTGGTTTTGCAGGCCCTCGAGTGATTCAGCAAACAGTGCGTGAAACATTACCTGAAGGGTTTCAGCGTAGTGAGTTTTTACTTGAAAAAGGCGCAATTGATATGATCATTCATCGCAAAGATATGCGACCTAAAGTTGCCAGTTTAATAGCAAAATTAATGAAACTAACCGATCCGTTTAACGATGTTATCCTTAACGAGACAGTTTAATTGAGAATGCAAAAAACACAACCAAATGCCATGTCGAATTTAAACACATGGCTTTGTTATTTAGAGCAATTACATCCTACTACTATTGATTTAGGTTTAGAACGAGTAAAGACGGTTGCTCAGCGTCTTGATTTATTACAACCAGCGCCTTATGTTTTTACCGTTGCAGGTACCAATGGCAAAGGAACCACTTGCCGAACACTTGAAATGATACTGCTTGAGAAACCTTTGCAGGTTGGTGTTTATAGTTCTCCTCATTTATTACGTTTTACTGAGCGTGTGCGTATTAATAACCAAGAGTCAAGTGAGCAAGAAACCGTAAAAGCCTTTGTCGAAATAGAAAAAGCTAGAGGTGATATATCACTTACTTATTTTGAATATGCAACGCTTGCTGCGCTTTATCAATTTAAAAAAGCAAAATTAGATGTTGTTATATTAGAAGTGGGACTTGGTGGACGGCTCGATGCAACGAATATAGTTGATGCTGATGTGGCAATAGTTACAACAATTGGTATCGATCATGTTGATTATTTAGGTGACACCCGTGAAAGTATAGGACGTGAAAAAGCAGGCATCTTTAAACCTAAAAGTATCGCTATTGTGGGGGAACCGGAAATGCCAACATCTATTTTAAATGTGGCTAAATCGGTCAACTGTCCTATCTATGTAATGGGTTGTGATTGGTGTTATCAACCAATTAACAAAAATTTATGGACGTTTGAATCGCCAATAAAACAGTATAAAAATCTACCTATTGCTAATGTTCCTTTAGCTAATGCCGCAACAGCAATTGCCGCCTTAAGTTTTTCATCACTTGAAGTAACACAAGACCAAATAACTAAAGGATTGGAAAATTCCAATTTGACAGGGCGTTTTCAAATTATTCAACGATCGCCACTTGTGATCCTTGATGTAGCACATAACCCACATGCAGCAGTTTATTTAACACAACAATTAGAAAAACTAAAAGCAGAATATTTGAATGTGGGCAAAGTTAGATTTGTTGTTGGTATGCTTAAAGATAAAGATATTAAAAGTACTTTATCTATCTTAAAAGGCGATAAATGGTATTGTGCTTCACTTTATGGTGAACGAGGTTGTGAAGCCGAGGTATTAAAACAACACTTATTGAATAAAGATGAGCTTAATGTATCAACATTTGATACAGTTTCTAAGGCTTATCAAAAGGCAATATATGATGCAAAAAAAGACGATATTATTGTCGTATGTGGTTCTTTTCATACAGTATCTGATGTTTTAGCTGAAATTGAGCATTAAGTGAAATTAATCATGATGAACAATCAGCAAATTAATCCCAAAAATCAAAATAGAGTAAGAAATCGGCTTATTGGTTTCGCTACATTATTACTTATTATCGCAATATTTGCTCCATGGATAATAACGGATAAGCCCAACTTACGAACATCAGCAATGCCTATTTTGCAATCAGAAGTTATTAATCATCAAAAGACTGCAACATCACCTAGTAGTATTGATGATAGTTTTACCAATAATATTCCTGATATCCCTTACATACCTGATTCTGAGCAAAATCCAAGTTCAGATAATTCATCAGATAGTATTGATGATGCTGATATCTCCACAATACAAACTAATCATTCTATGTCTCAACAGACACAGCAAGAGTCTAAGCCTTATATGATTCAACTTACAGCGTTAAAAAATCGGCAAAAAATAGAAGAGTTAGTTGCATTATTAAGGTTAAATAATTATAGCGTTAGAACAGTTCCTCAAAAACCTGAACCTAATCAGTTAATTAAATTACAGGTTGGTCCTTATGCTAAAAAAGAACAAGCAGAGCAGGTGATTATTAACTTAAATAACCTAACAAAATTAAAAGGTATTATCGTTTCTAATTAATCGTTGTTTTGTTTTTTTGTGTTGTAAACAATAATTAAAATAAAATATTAATAATATAAAGTTGTGAGCTATTATGATGATGAATTGGGTTGATTTTACAATTATTGGTGTGATTGCTTTTTCTGCATTAATTAGCATAGTGCGGGGATTTGTACGAGAAGCATTATCACTTATTAGCTGGGTTTTAGCTTTTTTTATTTCTAGTCGATTTTATATCTATATTACCGATTATTTAACTTATTTTGATAGCGATGTTATCCGTATTGCAGTTGCAATTGTTATTTTATTTATCGCTACATTGTTGGTCTGTTCAATTGTGTCGTATATTATTGGTCAATTAGTTCAAAAAACGGGGTTATCTGGCACTGATCGTGTATTGGGTATTTGTTTTGGTGTGCTACGAGGAATTTTAGTTGTAGCTGCTGTTCTCTTTTTGGTTGATACGTTTACGCCGTTATCACAATCGGTGTATTGGACCCAATCACAACTCATCCCTCATTTTCATTTTATTATCCGCTGGTTTTTTGATTTTATACAACAGTCATCTTCGTTTTTAGTGCAATAAATTTGAGGTAATCATAGTATGTGTGGTGTTGTTGGTATTGTAGGGTGTACTACTGTTAATCAATCTATTTATGATGCATTGACAGTATTACAACATAGAGGGCAAGATGCAGCCGGTATTGTTACTATTGATAATCAAAATCGCTTTCGTTTACGCAAAGCGAATGGTTTAGTTAAAGATGTGTTTCAAGAACATCATATGCAGCGATTGCAAGGTAATTTGGGCATAGGGCATGTTCGTTATCCTACCGCCGGTAGCTCTAGTCCATCCGAAGCTCAACCCTTTTATGTCAATTCGCCTTATGGTATTACGCTTGCTCATAATGGTAATTTAACAAACACAGAGAAGTTACGTGATAAAGTATTTGAACTAGCACGAAGGCATATTAATACGAATTCTGATTCTGAAGTTTTACTCAATATTTTCGCTAGTGAGCTCGACAAATTCCCAACTTATCCACTTACCGCAGATAACATTTTTACCGCAATACATAATGTACATAACATAATTAAAGGCGCCTATGCTTGTGTTGCAATGATTATTGGCCATGGTCTTGTCGCTTTTCGTGATCCTTATGGGATTCGACCTTTAGTTATTGGGAAACGGATACTTGAAAACCAAAAAATTGAATATATGGTTGCATCCGAAAGTGTTGCATTAGATATTCTTGATTTTGAATTTATGCGTGATGTCCTGCCGGGCGAAGCAATTTATATTACACAAGATGGGCAATTATATTCTCTACAATGTTCTGATAATCCTCAATATTACCCATGTATTTTTGAATATGTTTATTTTGCAAGACCAGATTCATTGATGAATGGTGTATCGATTTATCAATCACGCATTTTAATGGGTCAAAAGCTAGGGGAAAAAATAGCAAGAGAGTGGAAGGATATTGATATTGATGTTGTCATTCCTATTCCTGAAACATCATGTGATGCAGCTCTTGAAATTGCTCGTATTTTAAACAAACCTTACCGACAAGGGTTTGTTAAAAATCGCTATGTTGGTCGTACATTTATCATGCCAGGGCAAGCAGCCCGTAAATTATCGGTAAGAAGAAAGCTTAATGCTAATCGTATTGAATTCGAAGGAAAAAATGTACTATTAGTTGATGATTCTATTGTACGAGGTACCACTTCAAAAGAAATTCTTGAGATGGTACGCTCAGTTGGTGCTAAAAAAGTCTACTTAGCTTCTGCTGCACCAGAAATTAGACATCCAAATGTTTACGGTATTGATATGCCTGTTGCCAGTGAACTTATTGCTTATAGCCGGACGGTTGATGAAATAGCGAAAAATATTGGTGCGGATAAACTTATTTTTCAAGATTTATCTGATTTAATTGATTCAATCACAGAACAAAACCCGAATATTCGCCATTTAGAGTGCTCTGTTTTTGATGGAAAATATATTACCGAGGGAGTTGATGAAAACTACCTATTATTATTAGAACAAAAAAGAGGTGAAAATAAAAAATATCCAGTTTCTAAAGAATCTGAAAACTTAGATATTTATAATGAAGGTCAATAAATAAAGATAATCATTATGAAAAAATTTTATCTAAAAGCTAAAAATTACAAATTTAGTTGTTATTTATTTATTTATTGTAATTTTTATTTAAACTTTTATCTGTTATTTTCCCTAATTTCTTAATAATAACCGTAATTTTAATTGATTAATTTATTGTATTTTATTAATATAAAATGCAATTTATGAAAAAAGTCAAAAAAAGAAAAAAATAATTTGGATAAATGACTTTTCTGTAATACAATTACAGAAGCTGTAATGTAAAGAAATGTAAAGCGCGTGAAATATAAAAATAAATGAACACATAAATGTTTAATGAAGACAAGTTAGTCTTAGCTATAAGTTTTGTGTTATGTTGGTTTTCGTAGGAAAATAAGGAATGTTAAGATGAGGAAAAATCTTAATTTGACAATTATCTCTGCATTTGTCATTGCTACATTAGGATGGCAGTCAGCTTTTGCAGTTGATTCTCAAATGTCGCAAGATTCTGTAGATAGCAGTAAGGTAATTAAATTAAAAGATGGTTCAAAAGCTCGTGAGATGATAAATAATCAACAACGTAGCCTTTATCAAATAGCTCTTTTAAGTAGTATTTCGGTTTCGGAGTTACGGGCAATGAATGCAGGGCGCTTTGATAAAAAAGATATAGTTGAAGTCGGAGAGCGTTTAGTCTTACCTGAAAACTCGCCTTTATTACCTGCAGTTAAACAAAAAAATGATAAAAATGACAAACATGCCAATTTGCCTCAGCTAGGCTCGGATGAAAATTATAATGTAAAAAAAGATAAAGACGCACTTTCGACCCAAGTTGCTTCAACATTACAAACCTTAGCTAATCAAGATTGGAAACAAATAACTTCGTCGGATAACGGTGGTTTATCTGGGCATTTAAAGAATAGAGGTAAAGATTACGCAGACAGTTATGTGCGTAATGGAGTTAAAAATCAAGTTGTAGATCCTGCTCGTAGCGCCGTTCAAGACTTTCTAGGGCGTTTTGGTACAGCTCAATTGCAGTTTGATTTGAGTGACAAAGGTACATTTAATAATGTCAACTTGAAGTTATTTAGCCCATGGTACGATACCGAAGATACATTAATATTTAGTCAAGTGTCGTTTCAAGAATATGAACATAACCGTCGAATAGGTAACTTTGGTATTGGTCAACGTTGGGATGTAGATAATAAAAAATGGTTACTTGGTTATAACGTATTTTTTGATCATGATTTTCAGCGCTCGCACAATCGTTTAGGTGTCGGTGCTGAAGCATGGACTGATTATATGAAGTTTGCTGCCAACTATTATCATCCTTTATCTGATTGGAAGGATTCTAAAGACTTCGATGATTACTTAGAACGAGCTGCAAGAGGTTTCGACGTTCGATTCCAAGGTTATTTACCACAATATCCACATTTGGGTGGATCACTTATGTATGAGCAGTACTATGGTGATAAAGTCGCATTATTTGGTAAAGATAATTTACAAAAAGATCCAAGAGCAATTACGGCCGGTCTTGATTATACGCCTGTTCCTCTTTTCACAATTAAAGCAGAACATAAACGAGGGCAAGATAACAAAAAGGCAACTAAGGCTGAGTTAACGATGAACTACCGCATAGGTACTCCACTAAAAGACCAGTTAGATCCAAATATGGTTCAATCTGCCCGTTCTTTGAAGGGTAGCCGCTATGATTTAGTTGATCGTAATAATTACATTGTTCTTGAATATAAAGAAAAGAAAATGTCTGTCGATTTGGGGCTTGAACAAACTCAGTTAATTGAGGGCCAAACTTATCCATTAAATGTTAGCGTTCATAATGCTAAAAAC
This sequence comes from Gilliamella sp. X-23, assembly GCF_057063545.1. Taxonomy (NCBI): domain Bacteria; kingdom Pseudomonadati; phylum Pseudomonadota; class Gammaproteobacteria; order Orbales; family Orbaceae; genus Gilliamella; species Gilliamella sp. X-23. The sequence continues at coordinate 152,934 of NZ_JBXSQG010000002.1, read as the reverse complement.
TTAACAAGTTTAGCATGGGCAGGTAATATGCTAGACATTGATGCTGGTGGTGGTTTTTTATGTGCGACAGTGGGAGTTTGTACTGCTTCTTCATGGCTTAACCCACCAATTGATACAAATAACTGGAAAATTGTCGCCCCTAGTTATGTTAATGCAAATGGTCAGCGACTACCTGTTAGTACAAATGGAAAATATTCCTTATCTCTATCCGTCTCAGATAGTCACGGTAAATCTGCAACATCCAACACAGTTAGTTTTGAGGTATTACCAGATCCAGTGATGCGTAAAGTTGGTGTATGGGCAGTTGATACTTTTGGGAACAAAACGGTAATGACGTCTCAAGCCGCTGATGGCTTAACTAGTTTGACAGTATTAGCAACTCTTGTTAAACCTAAAGTGTACAATGGCGCAATCAACACATCTCAAGATGTAGATGGATTTAGTGATGAAAATGTAATGAACAGTGTTCCTGAAACATTTAGCGAATTTTCAAAGTTGTGGACGGCAACGAGTAATGGTAGAAAAATTGCTTTAATTGATGGTACTTCTGGCAATATCAATCAATGTCCAGGGCAAATTGCTTGTGTTATTGTGAAATCATTTGAAAAAATAGCGAAAGACCATAATGTATCATCTCGCGCTTCTACTGCTGCTGGTTTACAAGTAATTGGCGATAGTTATGCATTGGATGTTGCTTCAAATATTACTGGAGCAGTTAATTTTTCAATTTCTCTAGAACAGTATGGTTTGGGTAAGTCATTTAATAGTGCTACTGTTGATTTTATCGGTGGTAGTGCTGCTCGTCTTGAAGTTTGGAATACTTCTGGAGTACTAGTTGCTAGAAGTTCAGGTTCTTTACTTCAGTTTGACCCTGCAGGTCCAAACGAATGGCGTGTTGGTCAGGAATATCTTGTTAAAGCCTTTGCAGCTGATGGTACTCCAATCGTTAATCCATATGTGATTTGGTCATTGGTTGGTTCAAATGCAGATGCTTGTCTTGGTGTTGCACCAACAATATTACCAAATGCTGCTAGTAATCCAAATGGACCTTGGTTTAACGTTGCAATGGGAACTGATGTCCATTATACGATAAAAGGTAGAAACGGTAGTTATGCAACATCAGGTACTAGTATTCCAGCGGCACAAGGTGCACCAAATAATCTAGATTTAAGACAAGTAACATCTTCTCCTCTTGCATGTGCTGGGGATCAAGGGTTCAAATTGCAAGTAACAGTTTTAAGATAAGTAAAAGTTTAGATTACCGATAACTGTCGGTAATCTAGTAGAAGGGACACCAACTTAATGGTGTGTTTGTATAACTATAATACATTAGTTTATAGAAAAAATAGGAAGTTAAACATGAAAAATCTTACAATTAAAAAAGTTGCACTAGGCTTGTTTTTAGCTGGCTATGCAGCAAGTAGTGCGTTTGCTGCGTTACAGAAAGAAACTGCTAATTTTATCAACGGTAATGCACCAGTATTGAAATCCTATGCAGGTGTAGCTGACAAATTGACTGTCGATGTATTCCATGCGGATGGCACAGCATATGCTCCAGGTGACGTAGTTAGAGTAGGTGATAAAGTTCATATCAAATATCGATTAGCCGATTTAGATGGTGATACTGATAATGCTACTGCAGGAAAAGTAAAAACGTCACTCAAAATTTCTGGAAAAGATTCAAATGGTAGCTGGGCTGTCATTCCAACACCTACGGTAGTATCAACTTATGATGGTACCGATCCGGAATTAGGTGAACTTGTATTTGAATTAACCAATGATTTCGTTGGTAAAGCCAGCATCGGTTTCCAGGTTTTAGCAGAAACTGAATTTGGTCTTCCTACAAAAGGTAAATGGGTATGGGTAAGTGATATCTTTGGGACAGGCGGCCCTGCTCATGGTAGTACTGAACCATCTAACCCTGGAGTGCCTGGTGATAATGGTAACCCTGGGGGGCCTGGTGAGGGTAACTCTGGTGGTACAAATCCTGGCCCTGTTATGCCTTCAAGTGGTATGTTAGGTATTTTCCTAGTTGATAGCACAGGTAACCTTTTAAATCGCGAAAGCTATTCTCATTTAGGTTCTACTTTAGTACCTAAATATGGCGAAAGATATGCAGCTATAGTATGGGATGATGCAAATAGTAATGGTACTTATGAAATTACTGAATCTGAGTTTACTCGTGGCTTTAGGTTTGAATGGCATGTAACAGGTAATAGTAATGACGTCCCAGCTGCAGATGGTTTTGTAGGTACTAATATAACAGCTGACACAACTGCTCTTACCGGTAATGGAAATAGAGAAGGCACAAATGATACTATCTTCTTAGGTTCTGATACCGCTGGTACTAAGCATAACAGTGTTTATAGCTTTAGCACCCATAAAGCAGGTATTCAAGGTTACAAACTTCAAGTTAAAACAAACTAATTGTAAGCTAGATTCTTACATTATAAAAGCCACTCTTCGGAGTGGTTTTTTATTAGCTTGTGGTTTTAATTTAATATTGAACGTATTAGGTAAAATACAGTTTGTATCTTGTCTATTTTAGTCTTGATATAAAACCGATAAACTCAGTAAAACTATAATAATTAAATTCTCACTTCTTATTATTAACTTAATGATTTAAAATGGCATCAAATTTAACTCGATGTAATTTACAATGAATATTCCTTGGCAAGATCTTGACCCAGAAACGTTAAATAACCTTATAGAATATTTTGTATTGCGTGAAGGTACTGATTACGGTTTACACGAAACATCATTACAAGAAAAAGTTAACGATGTTAAACTTCAGTTAGCCAATGGTTCTGCAGTCATATTTTGGTCACAATTACATGAAACAATTGATATTAAACTAATTAAATAATGATTAAAATGATTGTATGTTAATATATGATTTATTGTGTAACTTTGTTATAGTGTCTTGGATGTAAATTAAATAGAGAGGTAGCAATAATGATTGGTAAACCGCAATCGGATACAACGTTAGAATGGTTTTTATCTCACTGCCATATTCATAAATACCCAGCTAAGAGCACCCTTATACACCAAGGTGAAAAAGCAGAAACTCTCTATTATATTTTAAAAGGTTCTGTCGCTGTTTTGATTAAAGATGATGAAGGTAACGAAATGATTTTGTCTTACTTGAATCAAAATCAGTTTTTAGGTGAATTAGGCCTTTTTGAAGAAGGCACCGAGCGAAGTGCTTGGGTTAAAGCTAAAACAAGTTGTGAAGTGGCCGAAATTTCATACAAAAAATTTAAACAACTTGTCCAAGTTAATCCTGATATTTTAATGCGTCTTGCGAGCCAAATGGCAAGTCGATTACAAGTAACTTCTGAAAAGGTCAGCAATTTAGCATTTTTGGATGTAGCTGGACGCATTGCACAAACACTTTTAAATCTTGCAAAACAACCTGATGCAATGACTCATCCTGATGGTATGCAAATTAAAATTACACGGCAAGAAATAGGGCAAATAGTTGGTTGTTCACGAGAAACAGTTGGCCGAATTTTAAAAATGCTTGAAGATCAACATTTGATTTCTGCACATGGCAAAACGATTGTCGTTTATGGTACACGTTAATTGGTCAAAATAATAAATTGATAAAATGATTGATACAATACGAGATATGGCATGACTCAAGAAAGATGTATTCCAAGTCATGTGGCTATAATTATGGATGGAAATGGACGCTGGGCACAACAACGTAACCAATTGCGTGCCATTGGTCATCGAGCAGGTTTAAAAACTGTACGGAAAATTGTTGCTTATGCGGCAAGATTGAAGGTGAAAGTCCTTACTTTATACGCATTTAGTAGTGAAAACTGGAAGCGTCCGCCTAATGAAGTTTCAGCTCTGATTTCCCTTTTTATTTATGCATTAAATCGAGAAATCAAAAACTTACATAAAAATAATGTTCGCTTGAATATTATTGGTGATATTTCTCGGTTTAGTGAACATTTGCAAGAAATGATTGTTCGCGCAGAAGATCTAACCAAAAACAATTCAGGCCTTGTTCTGAATATTGCTGCCAATTATGGTGGACGTTGGGATATCTTACAATCTGCAAAAAAAATGGCTATGCAAATAAAAAAGGGGGAAATCACTTTAGAACAAGTGACAGAAGATCGTTTTGCTTCAATAATGTGTATGGGAAAATTTCCCGAAGTTGATTTAGTTATTCGTACAGGTGGCGAATATCGGATTAGTAATTTTTTACTATGGCAAATTGCTTATTCTGAGCTTTACTTTACCGATACCTTATGGCCTGATTTTAATCAGACTTTATTTGATGAAGCAATCAATGTATTTAATGCCAGAGAACGACGTTTTGGTGGCATTCATAATAAGGAACACTCATGTTAATCCATCGTATATTGGCCGCAATTGTGCTTATTCCGCTTGTTATAGCGGTTGTTTTTTTTGTCCCATTATCAGTATTTTCTTTAATTATTATTCTGGTTTGTGGACTAGCAGCGTGGGAATGGGCTCAGTTTCTTCATATTACTAACAAGTATTCAAGGTTGATTTTTGCGGTTTCAATCGTAGTTTTGCTAAGTATACTTTATTTGATTCCCAACTCCTGTGAATTAAAAATAAGGTTATTTGGCGTTATTTTATTTTTATCGATTATATGGTGGATAATTGCTTTGTGTTTAGTACTTAGCTATCCCGATACAACTAAATATTGGCGTAATTCAATTGTTATAAAATTGTTATTTGCTTTTTTTACACTAGTGCCGTTTTTTATTAGTATGATTGAATTACGCTCCATTAACTATAATTCTAATTCTTACATAGGCGCAATTTGGCTGCTTTATGTCTTTGTGCTAGTATGGGCTACAGATACTGGTGCTTATTTTGCAGGGCGAACATTTGGTAAGCGAAAATTAGCAGCAAAAGTATCACCAGGTAAGACTATAGAGGGCTTTATTGGTGGTGTTAGTTTGGCAGTCATTATTAGTCTAATTGCTTACTTTTTTAATTTGTTTGATATGGCATTTAGCGTATTTTTTATTAGCTCTTTGTTAGCAATTTTTGTTTCAGTATTAGGCGATTTAACTGAAAGTATGTTTAAGCGTGAAGCTGGTATTAAAGATAGCGGTCATTTAATTCCTGGGCATGGCGGTATTTTAGATCGTATTGATAGCTTAACTGCTGCTGTTCCTGTTTTTACTGCATTATCTTTTTGTTTACTATAAAAGGTGATAGATTTTGCTGTGGTCACTATTATTATTTGTAATTACTATCAGTATATTAGTTACTATTCATGAGTTTGGGCATTTTTGTATTGCTCGCTTATGCAAGGTTAAAGTTGAATGCTTTTCAATTGGTTTCGGTAAAAAAATTTGGTCACATAAATTTTTAAGTGGAACCGAGTTGGTAATCGCTATGATTCCACTTGGTGGTTATGTTAAAATGCTTGATGGAAGAGCAACAATCTTATCAAGCAATGACGAAAAATTTGCATTTGATAAAAAAAAGATTTGGCAACGTGCTTTAATTATTTTTGCCGGTCCATTTGCTAACTTTATCTTGGCTTTGATTATCTATTGGATTATTTTTTTGATAGGGGTAGTACATTATCCAGTTAAAGTTAAAGATGTGATACCTAACACACCAGCAGCTTCGGTCGCAATTCCATCTGGCGCTGAGTTGAAGACCATTGATAATGTTAAAATTGAAAATTGGAATGATGTCAATTTGGCCTTAATTGCTGTAATGGGTAAGACAAATATAACTTTTTCTTATATTGATAGTACTGATAATAGTAATCAAAAAGAAGTGAAAAAAAGTGTAGATATTAACAATTGGCGTTTTGATATAGAAAAAGATTCGGCTATTATGGCGTTTGGTTTTGTGCCTAAAGAGTTGGAAATTTATCCGATTGTGAGTAAAATTGTACCAAATTCTGCTGCTGAGCGGGCTGGTTTACGTGTTGGCGATAAAATTATTGGTTATAATGAGCAATCGTATGTAGATTGGAATGATTTTTCCAATACAATTAAAAAAGCTCAAGCTATCATTTTAAAGGTTAATCGAGCAAATAAAGATATTTATCTTAAACTGGTACCGACTGTTCAAAAGAACGGAGAAGGTGTTGCGGGTTTATATCCTACATCTGATGCAAGAGTTGTTCAGTATGGTTTTTTAGATGGGTTTAATAAGGGTATTGCGCAAACACTGTTAACTACAAAGTTAACAATTCGTTCGCTTTATCAATTAGTAACAGGGGTTATTGGACTAAAACATTTATCAGGACCAATAACAATAGCAAAAAGCGCAGGGCAAACAGCAAGTTATGGTTTTACTCCTTACTTATATTTTCTAGCCTTTATTAGTATAAGTTTGGGGATTATCAATCTTGTTCCATTACCTATGTTAGATGGCGGCCACCTTATTTTTTTATTGTTTGAAAAAATAAACGGAAAAGCCTTATCAAATAAAGCACAAGAGCGTTTTTTTCGTATTGGCTTTTTTTTATTAATGGTAATAATGGGAATTGCCCTATTTAATGATATTTTACGATTGTGATGGAATGAGGTTATAAACATTTACGATGAAAATAAATAAATTACTTATAGCATCTTTGCTGTTCAGTACTACAGCCGTATATAGTTCCAATGCATTTTGTGTTGATGATTTTGTGGTGAAAGATATCAAATTTGAAGGTTTGCAACGTGTGACAGTTGGTGCTGCATTACTTGAAATGCCAATTCAAATTGGTGATTATGTTAATGAAGCTGATTTAGGCCGTATCATCAAATCACTTTATTCTAGTGGTAACTTTGATAATATTACTGTTTCTCGTGATGGCGATCAGCTAATTATTCATGTTGAAGAACGCCCTACTATTGCTAGTATCACTTTTTCTGGTAATAAATCAGTGAAAGATGATATGCTCAAGAAAAACCTAGATAGTTCAGGTATCCGTGAAGGCGAAGCGTTAGATCGCACAATGCTTTCAGGTATAGAAAAGGGCTTAGAAGATTTTTATTACAGTGTTGGTAAGTACAATGCTCAAATTAAAGCTGTTGTAACTCCTCTATCTCGTAATCGTGTTGATTTAAAGTTAGTTGTTGCTGAAGGCAAATCGGCGTTAATTGATCAGATCAATATTGTTGGAGCTAAAGCTTTTTCATCAGAAGAACTCATTGCACGCTTTACTTTGCGTGATGAGGTTCCTTGGTGGAATATGCTTGGCGATCGTAAATATCAAAAACAAAAATTATCTTCAGATTTAGATGAACTGCAGAGCTTTTATTTAAATCGGGGTTACGCTCGTTTTAATATAGAGTCAACACAAGTTAGTTTAACGCCAGATAAAAAAGGCATTTACGTTACAATTAATATTCATGAAGGTGAACAGTATAAATTATCTCAACTTGAATTTATGGGTAATTTTGCAAATCATAAAGATGCGATTGCTAAAATTGCTAATGAAAAAGTAGCGATTGGTGAACTTTATAATGGTAAAAAAATAACCGAAATTGAAGATAATATTAAGCGTTTACTTGCTAATTTTGGTTATGCATATCCTAGAGTTTCAATCCAACCAGAAATGGATGATAGTGCACATACAGTTAAATTAAATGTACTTGTTGATGTAGGTCAACGTTATTATGTTCGTAATATTAAAATCGTTGGTAATACGGTAACAAGCGAAACCGTAGTGCGTCGTGAACTGCGCCAAATGGAAGGCGCATGGTTAAGTAATGGATTAGTTGAATTAGGTAAAGAACGTTTAAGTCGACTTGGTTTTTTTGATACTGTTGAAGCAAATACTGAACGAGTACCAGGCGTAGATGATCAGGTTGATATCATTTATAAAGTTGCTGAACGTAATACTGGTAGTATTAAATTTGGTGTCGGTATTGGTTCTGATAGCGGTCTTAGTTTCAATGCCGGTATTTCTCAAGATAACTGGTTAGGTACGGGGAATAGTGTTTCATTTGATGTTAACACTACAGATACAGATAAAACTGCATCTATTTCTATTGTTGATCCTTATTTTACAGTTGATGGAGTAAGTTTAGGCGGCAGTATTTACTATAATACCTATAAAAATGACGATAAAGATGATGAGTCAGAATACTCAAGTAAAACATGGGGAGCATCGGCAAATTTAGGTTTCCCTATTAGTGAAAATAATTTTGTTCGATTTGGTTCGGAATTTGCCAATCATAAATTATCGGATATGCAACCACAGTATAGTATGTGGCGTTATTTTGATTCTATGGGTAAAAATGTAAAAGATAAGAATTCATTTACGTATGATACAAATGATCTATTGTTGAATGCTTATTGGACATACAACTCTTTAGATCGTGGATTCTTTCCTACTGACGGTTTAAAAATGACTGCTAGTGCAAAAGTCACCGCACCTGTATTTGATAATCGATTCTATAAACTGATATCAGACGCATCTTACTATTATCCAATTGACAATGATCATAATTGGATATTTTTAACCCGTGCCCGATTTGGTTATGGAGGTGGTTTAGGTGGTAAAGAGTTGCCATTTTATGAAAACTTCTATGCTGGTGGGGCATCAGTATTGAGAGGGTTTAAATCAAATACCGTTGGTCCTAAAGCCGTATATTTTAATAAAGCTGGCGTTTGTGATAGTTTAGAACATACATCAGGATGCACAAAATCAAAAGATGCCGTAGGTGGTAACGCTATAGCTTTTGCTAGTACAGAGCTGATTGTTCCAACTCCATTTGCTGGAGAAAAATACGCGGATAACATTAGAACATCGCTATTTTTTGATGCGGGTACAGTATGGGATACTGAGTGGAACTTAAAGGGGAGAGATATTCCCGATTATAGCTCTCCATCTGATATTAGAATGTCAGCTGGTCTTGCTGTTCAGTGGATGTCACCATTAGGTCCTTTGGTATTTTCTTATGCGCAACCATTCAAAAAATATGATGGTGACTCATCACAACAATTTCAGTTTAATATAGGTTCTACATGGTAATTCATGTTATAAACAAAAATACATAGGTGATTAAAGTGAAAAAAATTATAGCTGTTTTAGGTATTAGTGCTGCATTACTTTTTGCTGGATTTGCTAATGCTGAAGTTAAATTTGGTGTGATTAATGTTGAATCAGTATTAGAACGGATGCCTCAACGTGAATCAGTAAGTAAAATGTTGAAAAATGAATTTGAAGCAAGAGCCAACTCATTGAAAGAAGAAGAAAAAAAATCTAAAGAAGCTATCGCTCGTCTAAAGAAAGATGGTTTAACATTATCTTCTTCTGAAAAAGCTAAATTAAATAAGGTAATTTCTGATTTTGAAAATAAAGCTGATGCGTTTTCAGTAGATTATCAAAAGCGTCAAAAAGAAGAATTTGAAAAATTAATTACTAAAATCCAAGAGGCAGTTAAAAATATTGTTGCAGCAGAAGGATACGATGTTATTTTAAACGCTGGAGCTACATTGTTCGCATCAGATGCAGTTGATATTTCAGATAAAGTGTTGGAAAAGGTTAAAAACTAATGTTTTCCTTTCGTTTAGAGCAATTAGCTAAGCAACTTGATTCTGAGTTACATGGTGATGGTAATATAACTATCACCGGTATAGCATCAATGAAAAGTGCGGTATCTGGGCAAATTACTTTTTTGTCTGATAAAAAATTACAAAGTAATTTATCAACCTGTAAAGCTTCTGCTGTCGTAATGACTAGAGAGAGTGTTGAACATTGGGGCGGGGCTGCTCTTATTGTTAAAAATCCTTATCTTGCATACGCAAAATTAGCGCAAATCCTTGATACCACGCCAACACCAGCAAAAGATATCGCACCGACAGCTGTAATTGATTCAACTGCTAAGCTAGGTAGCAATATTTCGATTGGTGCTAATGCTGTTATCGAAAGCGGTGTCGTGTTAGGTGATAATTGTATTATTGGTGCAGGTTGCTTTATTGGTAAAAATACAATAATCGGTGCCGGTACAAAATTATGGGCTAATATTTCTATTTATCATAATTGTGTTATTGGTGAAAATTGCTTAATTCAGTCTGGAACTGTAATTGGCGCTGATGGATTTGGTTATGCTAATGATAAAGGTAAATGGATTAAAATTCCCCAACTAGGTCGTGTTGTTATCGGTAATAACGTTGAAATTGGAGCCTCAACAACAATCGATCGTGGTGCTCTTGATGATACTATTATTGGTAATGGTGTTATTATTGATAATCAATGCCAGATTGCTCATAACGATATTATTGGCGATCATACTGCAGTTGCTGGTGGTGTTATTATGGCAGGGAGTTTAACTATTGGTCGTCATTGTTTAATTGGTGGAGCTAGTGTGATTAATGGACATATGGAAATATGTGATCAAGTTACCGTAACTGGTATGGGGATGGTAATGCGCCCAATTACACAGCCTGGTGTTTACTCATCGGGCATTCCATTGCAAGAAAATAAAGTATGGCGTAAAACTGCGTCGTTAGTTTTACATATTGACGAGATGAATAAACGCTTGAAAGCACTTGAGAAGAAACAATTAAATGTCTCGACGTAGACGATTACGGTCGGTATAATGCATGCCTATTTTTAATATTTTTTTAGCTCAGTTATCGTTTTTATATAATTATGGACGAATAACATTCAATAATTTCGAGGTATAAAGATGCAAGTTTCGGTAGAAACAACAAAAGGTTTAGGTCGACGTTTATCAATTACAATTAAATCAGAAGACATCAAAAAAGCGGTTGATAAAGAACTAATTAATACTGCAAAAAAAGTACGTATTGATGGTTTTCGTAAAGGAAAAGTACCTTTAAAGATTGTTGAACAACGTTATGGGGCTTCTATTTTACAAGACGCATTAGGCGATTTGATGCAACGAAATTTTGTTGAAGCAATTATTCAAGAAAAATTAAATCCAGCAGGCGCCCCAACTTATACTCCACAAGAATATAAAAATGGTGAAGATTATACCTTTACTGTTGAATTTGAAGTATACCCAGAAATCAAAGTTGAAAATTTAGATAAAATTGAAGTTGAAAAACCTGTAGCAGAAGTTGGAGATGCTGATATAGAGACTATGATCGAAACTTTACGCAAACAACAAGGTGTTTGGAAAGAGGTTAAAAAAGCAGCTCAAGATCAATATCGTGTTACTTTGGATTTTGTTGGTCAGGTTGACGGTGCGGAGTTCGAAGGTGGCAAAGCCAATGATTTCGCGTTGGTGTTAGGTCAAGGCCGTATGATTCCGGGGTTTGAAGATGCAATTATTGGTCATAAAGAAGGTGATCAGTTTGATATTAATGTGACCTTCCCAGAAGATTATCATGCCGAAAACCTAAAAGGTAAACCTGCTATATTTGCAGCAACACTTAAAAAAGTTGAGGAACTTGAATTACCAGAGCTTACAGAAGATGTTATTAAACGTTTTGGTATCGTTGATGGAACAGTTGAAAGCCTACGAGCTGAAGTTCGTAAAAACATGACTAGAGAGCTCAATGCAACGATTCGTAATAAAGTCAAAACACAAGCTATTGATGGTTTAGTTAAAAATAATGAAATTGATGTACCTGTAGCATTAATTGACCGCGAAATTGATGTATTACGTAAGCAAGCTTTATCTCGTTTTGGTGGTAATGTAAAACCAGGTATGGAGTTACCTAAAGAACTATTTGAAAACGAGGCAAGAAGACGAGTGGCTACTGGTTTATTATTTAGTGAAATCATTGAAAGTAATAAACTAACTGCGGATGAAGCGCGTGTTCAGGCATTAATTGATGAAATTGCAACTGCATATGAAGATCCAAAAGAAGTTTTAGAATATTATCGTAAAGATAAAAAAGCGATGGAGAATATTCGAGCTGTAGCATTAGAGGATCAAGTTGTTGATCTATTATTAGCTAGCGCAAAAGTAACGGAAAAGAATTACTCGTTTTCTGAATTAATGAATCAGCAAATAGCTTAACCTATTAGCTTTTTTCATTTAGTCAAAAAAGAGCACTTTAAAGCCCAAATAAGGAATATCTGTTTGGGCTATTTTGTTTAATTAGGAGATAAAAATGCCTTTAGAATCATATATGGGTGTTATTCCAATGGTTGTTGAGCAAAGTTCTCGTGGCGAAAGAGCTTACGATATTTACTCGCGATTATTAAAAGAACGAATTATATTTTTGACAGGGCAAGTTGAAGATAATATGGCAAATCTTATTATCGCTCAAATGTTATTTCTAGAAGCGGAAAATCCTGATAAAGATATTCATTTGTATATTAATTCACCGGGTGGAGTGGTTACAGCTGGTATGGCAATCTATGATACTATGCAGTTTATAAAACCAGATGTCAGCACAATCTGTTTGGGGCAAGCATGCTCAATGGGTTCATTGCTTTTAACAGCGGGAACTAAAGGTAAACGTTATTGCTTACCTAATGCTCGTGTCATGATTCATCAGCCATTAGGTGGTTTTCAAGGGCAAGCTTCTGATATTCAAATACATGCACAAGAAATTTTACAAGTAAAGAGTCGTTTAAATAACATTTTAGCAATGCACACAGGTCAAGATATAGGTGTAATTGAAAAAGATACCGATCGTGATAACTTTATGTCTGCCGAAAAAGCAGTTGAATATGGTTTAGTTGATGCCATATACAATAAACGATCTTAATATTAGATAGGTGGTAGAAGTGAATAAAGAAAGTTCAGAAAAATTACTCTATTGTACTTTTTGTGGTAAAAGTGAGCATGAAGTCCGTAAACTTATTGCTGGGCCATCATCTATTTATATCTGTAACGAATGTATAGGATTGTGTAATGATATCTTAAAAGAAGAGACAAAAAGTTTTCTTTCTCATGAAGAGTTTATCAGTAAGCCATTACCAACACCACATGAAATTAGAGAGCATCTTGATGAGTATGTAATTGGTCAAGAACGTGCAAAAAAAGTTTTATCCGTTGCTGTTTATAATCATTATAAACGATTGCGTAATTATGCAAGTAGAAGTGATGTTGAATTGGGCAAAAGTAATATTTTGCTTATAGGACCTACAGGAAGTGGTAAAACGTTATTAGCTGAAACATTAGCTCGTTTTTTAGATGTTCCTTTTGCAATGGCAGATGCAACAACATTAACGGAAGCCGGTTATGTAGGTGAAGATGTAGAAAACATTATTCAAAAGCTATTACAAAATTGTGATTATGATGTTGAAAAAGCTCAACGTGGTATTATTTATGTTGATGAAATTGATAAGATTTCACGAAAATCAGATAATCCATCTATTACGAGAGATGTCTCTGGCGAAGGTGTTCAACAAGCTTTATTGAAAATTATTGAGGGAACAATTGCTTCAGTCCCTCCAAAAGGAGGGCGTAAGCATCCTCAACAGGAGTTTTTACAAGTTGATACTTCAAAAATTTTATTTATTTGCGGTGGTGCATTTAGTGGTCTAGATAAAGTTATCGAAAACCGCGTATCAACTAATACAGGAATAGGTTTTGGTGCTGATGTAAAAAGTACGAAAAATAAAATTTCTGAGTCAGAATTATTAGCGCAAATAGAAGCAGAAGATTTAGTTAAATTTGGATTAATTCCAGAATTTATTGGGAGATTACCTGTTATTGGTACTTTATCAGAATTAGATAAGAATGCTTTAATTAATATTCTAACTGAACCTAAAAATGCGTTAACTAAGCAATTTCAAACTTTGATTGAATTAGATGGCGTTGAGCTTGAGTTTACAGCAGAAGCTCTGGACGCTATCGCTATAAAAGCAATGCAACGTAAAACAGGGGCAAGGGGATTGCGTTCAATTGTTGAAAATATATTATTAGATACAATGTACGATTTACCGTCAATGAATTCTGTTAAAAAAGTGATTGTAGAAAAAGAAACGGTCGAAAGATATCAAGCACCAAAGTTAGTGTACCGCGAAGATGCTGAACTATCTGCTTGAAATATAAATTTGCCATCATAAAAATATGATGGCAAAACTATAGCCTCAAATTAGTACTAAAATAAAGTTACTTTAAAAACTGTCAATATGTTCCAAAAATAGGCTTGAATGTCTAAAAACGATCCCAATATTTATCTAATGGGTTTGTACTACTAGAGAGAAGAAAATGAAAATAAAACGAACTAAACACATGATTATGCCTATTTTACCATTGCGTGATGTTGTTGTATTTCCACATATGGTAATTCCTCTCTTTGTTGGTCGAAGTAAATCAATACGTTGCCTAGAAAGTGCAATGGAAATGGATAAGCAAGTTTTTCTTGTAACCCAAAAAAATCCTTCTCAAGATGATCCTGATGTAGATGATTTATATGAAGTCGGAACAGTGGCTAATGTCGTACAATTACTTCAATTACCTGATGGAACTGTAAAAGTTCTTGTTGAAGGTGTTGAACGTGCCAAAATGATGGATATTGCTGTGCATGAAAATAATGAATTTTTTATTGCAAAAGTCAAGCCATTAAGCGAAGTTAAAAAGGCAGAAGATATAAGTGAAGCTATGATCCGCTTAACTTTATCTAACTTTGATGAATATTCAAAACTTAATAAAAAAATAACTCAGGAAGTTGTTGATTCTATCCGTTTAGTGAAAGAACCATCGCGTTTAGCTGATTCTATTGCTGCTACGCTTTTTTTAAGAGTTGAACAGAAACAAGAGATTCTAGTTGCAGCTAATCTTGTAAAGCGTTTTGAGTTGCTTATTTCATTAATGGAGTCAGAAATTGATTTATTACAAGTCGAAAAAAATATTCGACAACGTGTTAAGCAGCAAATGGAAAAGGCTCAAAAAGAGTATTATTTGAACGAGCAAATTAAAGCTATTCATAAAGAGTTAGGTGATATAGACAATAAACCTGATGAATATGAAGAGTTAAAAGAAAAAATTATTAAAGCTAAAATGTCAAACGAGGCTACAGATAAAGCATTAGCCGAACTTAATAAATTAAAAATGATGCCGGCAATGTCTGCTGAAGCGACAGTAGTTCGAAGTTATATTGATTGGATGATTCAAGTTCCTTGGTATAAGCGTAGCAAAGTTAAAAAAGATATTGAAGGTGCACAAAAAGTTCTAGATAAAGATCATTATGGACTTGAACGCGTAAAAGACAGAATTTTAGAATATTTAGCTGTTCAAGGCCGTGTTAATAAAGTTAAAGGTCCTATTTTGTGTTTGGTTGGGCCTCCAGGTGTAGGTAAAACATCGCTAGGTCAATCGATAGCTAAAGCAACAGGCCGTCAGTATATTCGCATGGCTTTAGGTGGAGTGCGCGATGAGGCTGAGATTCGTGGACATAGACGTACTTACATTGGTTCAATGCCGGGAAAATTAATTCAGCGTATGGCAAAAGTAGGTGTTAAGAACCCATTATTCTTATTAGATGAAATTGATAAGATGGCATCGGATATGCGTGGTGATCCTGCATCAGCATTATTAGAAGTGCTTGATCCAGAGCAAAATAATGCTTTTAGCGACCATTATTTAGAAGTTGATTACGATTTATCTGATGTGATGTTTGTTGCAACGGCTAACTCTATGAATATTCCCGCACCATTGTTGGATAGAATGGAGGTGATTCGTCTTTCTGGTTATACAGAAGATGAAAAATTGAATATAGCTAAGCAACATTTAATTACTAAGCAGATAGAAGATAATGGTTTAAAGCCAAAAGAAATTAGCATTGATGATTCAGCCATCATCGGTATTATCCGCTATTATACTCGTGAGGCGGGTGTTAGAAGTTTGGAAAGAGAGATTGCAAAAATTTGCCGTAAAGTTATTAAACAGTTAGCATTAGACAGTAAATTGAAACAGGTAACTGTGACACAAGACAACTTAAAAGATTTCTTGGGAATACAGCGTTTTGATTACGGTAAAACGGATAGTGAAAATCGCATCGGCCAGGTTGTTGGTCTTGCTTGGACAGAAGTCGGAGGTGATTTACTCACTATTGAATCGGTAAGTGTACCTGGAAAAGGAAAATTAACTTATACAGGTTCATTAGGTGATGTGATGCAAGAGTCAATACAAACGGCATTGACAGTTGTTCGGTCTCGTGCAGAAAAATTGGGTATTAATAGTGATTTTTATGAAAAACGTGATATCCATGTGCATGTACCAGATGGCGCAACACCAAAAGATGGGCCAAGTGCTGGTATTGCTATGTGTACATCATTAATTTCAACATTAACGGGTAATCCAGTTCGCTCAGATGTTGCTATGACGGGGGAAATAACATTACGTGGTGAAGTTTTACCCATCGGTGGACTAAAAGAGAAGTTATTAGCTGCGCATAGAGGTGGAATTAAAGCTGTATTGATACCAATTGATAATGTTAAAGACTTAGAAGAAATCCCTGAGAATGTGAAGGCTGAAATTGATATACATCCTGTAAAATGGATTGATGAAGTATTAACAATTGCATTACAAAATAATCCATTAGGTATAGAGTTCGTAGCTAAAAAAACGACATTAAAGCAACCTGTAAAAAAGGCTATTAAAAAAATAAAAAATAGTGTTGGCCGTTCTGCTAGCTTAAATTAATTATTTTTTTATTTGAAAAAGATCAACTTGGTGTTGATCTTTTTTTGGACTTAATATTCTGACAATAGTTAATTTAGTTAAATATGCTATACTTTCAAAATTAAATATTAGGTATACGGAGAATCGCAAGAAATGATGGAAACAATCCGAACAGCAGCAAATAATCTTGTTGTTAAAATTATTTTTGCAATAATTATTTTATGTTTTATTTTCACTGGCGTCGGATTTTTAGGTTTTGGCGGTGGTAATAGTAGTGCACGTGATCAGCAACAATACATCGCAAAAGTTGATGGTGACGGTATCAGCCGCACTGAATTTGAAGCCCAAGCTAGACGAGCAACAGCAAATACTGGAGGGGATAGTTCTTTTATCAAACAGATACGTCGGGGTGTATTATCAAATCAAATTGATAATTATTTAGCTTATAAATTTTCAGAAAAGATAGGTGTAACTATTAGTAATGAACAGATTAAAAATTTCATTAAGAAACAAAGAGATTTTTTTAGAAATGGTAAATTTGATACTCAAAAATATTTAACCCTTCTAGCTGAAAATAATATTACTCCAGATGCTTATGCCGAAATTATAAGAACTGTATTGCAGCAACAACAGGTGATTAATGCTTTGACAAATAGCAGTTTTGTTTTGCCAATCGATTCTGAAATATCTTCACTCAAAAATCAAACTAGAAGCGTATATGCTACTTCAGTTAATACTTCAATAAGTGATATTGATGAAACACGTATTACGATAGATGATGAACAAAAATACTATAACGAAAATTTAAAAGAGTTTTTTAGGAAAGAGAGAGTAAAAGTTAAATATATTTTTGTATCAGAAGATGCTATAAGAAAAACAATTGACGTTACTGAAGACGAGATTAAGAATGAGTATAATAAAAATATTAAAACTTATTCATATCCAGCTAAGAAAGCCTATAGTGTAATTTTTGTTACTGATGAACAACAAGCTAATAAAATTGCAAAGGATCTTTCTTCTGGAGCTGATTTTGATAATATTGCTAAAACTGTCAATCAAAATCATGATATTTCTCCATACGGTAAAAATGGTTCATTAGGATGGTTTGCTGATGATGACTCTTTACCTCAAGTTTTTAAAAATGCTCAGTTGAAAAAAGTAGGGCAAATTTCATCACCAATTAAAGTTGACGGCGGTTATGCAATCGTGAAATTAGATGATATACAGGCCTCTAAGGTTATGGATTTTGATTTTGCGAAGTATCAAATTGATTCAAAACTGACTCAACAAAAAATACAGCAGACTTTGGAAAATGACGAAAATAAAATTAAAATTGCATTACATGACTCTCCTAAAAGTATTGAAGAGCTTGCTAAGAAAGTTGGACTAGAAGTAAAGACCTCTGATTGGATATTTTTCAACGATAGATTTGGAATAACTACTCATCCTGAAGTTAGTGACGTAGTTTTTAGTGAAGAAATGATAGCCGATGGTAAAGCGACAGGGCAAATTTCTGATTTAATCATAGCTGAAAGGGATTATGGTAGATATGATTTTGTTGTACAAACAATTGATTATCGTCCTGAAGGTGTTGCGCCGTTTGATGAGGTGAAAAACCAAATTCATGAAAAACTCTATGCAAAAATGGCTCAAAACCAGTTTAAATCTAGTGTCGATAATATATTGACTCAATTAAATGAAACAGGAGAAGCTAAAAATGTTCAGTTTGCACAAAAATACACCTTGAAGCGGAGTTCAACCGAACTCGACCCAAAAGTTGTTAATATGGTATTTAATTTAAATCCATCAGCATCAGGAAAGAGGGTTTTTGGTTCGGAATTTATCGATGATAAAAGTGCTTATATTGTTGTGCTAACTAAGGTAGATACCCCAACAAAATATGAAGATATTTCTTCTGAGTTGTTACCTTTATTCATTAGTGAAATGCATTATTATCTTGCTGCTGACATACGCTCTAAAGCTAAGATAGAAATTATGCCTGATGCTAATCTGTGATTTAGTTCTCAAAATAGTAGCAATTATCGAAAAAAAGAAAAGTCACTTAGGTGGCTTTTCTCATTCTTGCCATTCATGAAATTTGTTTTATTTGATTAAGTGAGATAGTTATAAAGCAAATTTATTTGCGTAACTATTTTTGGAGATTAATCAAATGAAAGTATTTTCACTATTATGTATTTTATTATCAAGTTTTGTTTTTTCTAACATAAGTTTTGCTGATTCCACTCCAGTGACATCGGCTAAAGTTAAACAGGAACAAAAACAAGTTGTTCAAGTAAATATTAATACTGCAACGGCAGAAGAATTATCAAAAGTATTGACGGGGATTGGGGCAAGTAAAGCCCAAAAAATTATCGAATATCGGGAAAAATTTGGTCCTTTCGTTTCCGTCGAGCAGTTAAAGGAAGTTTCTGGTATTGGTCAAGCAACACTAGATAAGAATGCCGGTAAAATAATTTTATGATTTATTATTTCCACCAATTAATATTGGTGGAAATAATATCAATCTAATTATCAGTAGGATCGACATCAATACTCCATCTCACTTTCGATGTTTCATTCCATTGACCTATTTCCGTTAATAGTTGATCTAATATTTGCTGCAAATATTGCCTATTTGTATGTTGAAGCAGTAATTGCCAACGATGGTACCCCGCTTTTTTGGGTTGGCTTGCAGGCATTGGCCCAAGTTGCCATAATGTATGATTATAATGTGCTTTTAACCAATCATAAATATGTTGTAAAAGTGTTGGTGCGTAATGATTATTGCGATCTGCTGCACGAATCAATGCTTGGTAACTAAATGGTGGTAGTTGGGTTTGTTGTCTTTCTTGTAATGTCAGTTTGGCAAATTTTTGATAGCCTTCAGTTAGTAAAACATTAAGTAAAGGATGATCAGGATGATATGTTTGTAAAATGACTTGACCTGCTTTTGCTTCACGGCCAGCCCTTCCTGATACTTGTGTATAAATTTGCGCAAATCGTTCAGTTGCTCGAAAATCACTTGAAAATAAAGCCCCATCAACATCTACAATTCCAACCAAAGTTATATCAGGGAAGTGATGTCCTTTTGCCAAAATTTGTGTGCCAACTAAAATGTGTGCACCACCTTGTTGAATACTGTGTAAATAGTTATCTAATGCACCTTTTTTACTAACTGTATCCCGATCAATACGACTAATTTTGATGTTAGGAAAAAGAATCTCAAGTTGTTGTTCAAGTTGTTCTGTTCCAAATCCAATCGGCATTAAATGAGTAGAGCCACATTTTGGGCATTGTTTGGGAATTGCTCTTGGTGTATCGCAATAATGACAAATCAGCTTGTGTTGTTTCTGATGAAATGTATAGGGTCTATCACAACGAGGACATTCAGCAATCCAACCGCAATCATGACATATTAATAATGGTGAAAAGCCTCGACGGTTTAAAAATAACATTACCTGGTTATTATTAGATAAATGTTTTTTTATTTCCTCAATTAATGGTTGTGATAAACCAGCAGTAAGTACTAACCCACGCAAATCTAAAATTGACTGTTTGGCTAACGTTGCATTACCGGCTCTTTCTGTTAATTGTAGTAAGCGGTACTTGTCGTTTTGTGCATTATTGAGTGTTTCAAGCGATGGTGTTGCAGAGCCTAAAATAATTGGAATATTGTTAAATTTAGCTCGTATAATTGCTAAATCTCGTGCATGATAGCGCCAACCTTCTTGTTGCTTATAGGAGCTATCATGTTCTTCATCAATAATAATTACCCCTAAGTCTTTAAATGGAGTAAAAAGTGACGAACGAGTACCTACCACAATAGCATTTTCTCCATTTTTGCTTCTTAACCAAACAGCTAGTCTTTGTTTATCAGTTAGTCCCGAATGAAGAATATCAATTGGTGCATTAAAACGTTGTTTAAAACGTTTAATTGTTTGTGGTGTTAAACCAATCTCAGGCACAAGTACTAATGCTTGTTTACCGGCAGTTAAAATATTTGTGAGTATATTCAAATAAACTTCAGTTTTACCTGAGCCAGTTACACCTTCCAGTAAAAATACCTCAAACTGGTGATTTTGTTTATTGACTGTTTCTATCGCATAATTCTGCTCTTTATTTAACTGAATTGAACTAGCATTAGTTGAAAAGTTTGTTTGCCATGGAATGTAATCTGGTTGGCAGCTTACTTGCTCTATAAGCTGCTTTTTCTGTAATTCGTGATAGACGGCGTTACTTATGTTAGTGTTAGAAATAGTATTATTTCTAAATGATGATAGTAATAATTGTTGTTTTGGGGCTCGTGATAGCGATTCTAAATCAATTTGCTTCCCCAATTTGGTTAATTGCCATTGTTTGGTTTCTTCTTTGACTGCATGGCGCCCTTGTCTTAACAAAATAGGCATAGCATGAAACAGAACCTCTCCGATGGGATAGTGGTAATAACTAGCAGCCCAGTTCAATAGCTGCCAAATGGAAGGTGAAAAAACTGGTTCACTATCGATAATTGCCTTAATGGTTTTTAATTTTTTAACATTAAATTCGGTTTTTTCATCAATGTTGACAATAATACCTATTGTATCTCTTTTACCAAAAGGAACTTTAACCCGCATTCCAACTTGAGCTGGCATCGTTAAGCTATAATCATAAAGTTGGTAGAGCGGTACGGGTAAGGCTACATGAGCAATAAGCATTGAAAAGTCACAATTATAATTAATCAAAAGTTATATTGTACGCAGTTTTCGTTTAACTCGCAAAACCTAACCTGATATATTCTATTTTAACAATTTTCGTGTGTTATTGATCTAATCAAATGTGGTGGTATCTATTTATAAAATTTGCTATCTTGGCAATACAATATAGTTTTACTTTTTTGAGGAATATATAGCAGATGTCTGAATCATTTTCACACATTAATCGTCAAGGCGATGCCCACATGGTTGATATATCAAATAAACCGAGCACTACTAGGGAAGCAAGAGCTGAGTCCTTTATTATGATGAATGCTAAAACATTAAATAGTATTATTGAGGGGAAACACTATAAAGGTGATGTTTTTGCAACGGCAAGGATTGCGGGCATTCAGGCTGCAAAAAAGACGTGGGAACTTATTCCTTTATGTCATCCTCTTTTATTGAGTAAAATTGAAATTAATATTGAAGCTGATTTAGTGAATTGTTGTGTGAAAATTGAATCTATTTGTCGATTGAATGGTCAAACTGGTGTCGAAATGGAAGCGTTGGTAGCAGCATCTGTTGCTGCGTTAACTATATATGACATGTGTAAATCTGTTCAAAAAGATATGGTGATTACTCAAGTAAGATTATTGACAAAGAAGGGTGGTAAATCTGGCGATTTTATAGCTAAATCATAAATATAGTGAATAGTATGAATAAAATTATTTTTTTTGCCCAAATTAGAGAATTAATTGGTGTGGAGAGTTTGATGTTAGATGCAGATCAACTTTCAATTTTTCGTCTTATTGAACAATTAAGTGAGCGTGGTGATCAATGGTTATTGGCTTTCAAGGAGCGTTCTGTTTTATGTGCTGTAAATCAAACATTGGTTGATTTTGATTATATTGTTCAAGCTGGCGATGAAATTGCATTCTTTCCTCCTGTGACTGGAGGGTAATATTATGGACCTTATCAAAGTCAGCCAAGAACCTATTGATGTTAATAAGCTAACTGATTGGCTTTCACATTTACCACAAGATGGTGCTATTGTTACTTTTATGGGCAAAGTTCGTAGTATTGAAAAATATACAATAAGCCTATTTTTAGAGCATTATGCAGGAATGACTGAAAAGGTTTTGGTTAATATTATAGCTCAAGCTAGAGAACGGTGGCAATTAAGCCGAGTAGCTATTATTCATCGTGTAGGTAAAATTAATGTTAATGAACAAATTGTATTTGTGGGGGTGAGTAGTGTACATCGGGCTGATTCATTTGCAGCAGCTGAATTTATTATGGATATATTAAAAAACGAAGCCCCTTTCTGGAAAAAAGAGAGAACTACTGATGGCGATATATGGGTTGATGCAAAAAAATCCGATGCTGAGGCATTGAAAAAATGGTATTAGTGGTTATTTAGGTTATAATGGTATTAAGTTATATCATGTATTTTTACGAGAGGTGATTAATGAAAAATTATTTACCTAACGCCTCAAATTTTGAATAGGAAGGTAGCCGCCTTCAATTTGTTTGAATTAAATAAAGGGCTCTGAATTTGAGCCTTTTTTGTATATAAAATTCTTATCATTAAGTCATTACTCAATAGCGAATACTATGAAAAAATTATACTATTTTGTTCTAATTAATATCTTTATTTCATCAATACTAGCAATTCGATTTTTTATTGTACCAGGTGCATCATTTAATTGGGCTGGAGTGTCATTTTCAGTATTTGCTGTATTGGGGCATTTTTTCTCTGCTTATCTATTACTTTTTATTATTTGTATACCTTTTCTTTGGCTTAAACAGTCTATTCGGAATATTATTCTTGCTGCAATATTTAGCTTTATTCAAATTGGATTATATATCGATACTATTGTTTTTCAACAGTACCGATTTCACGTAAATCAATCTGTTTTAGCAATGGTTTTATCTGGTCAGGTTGTTGATTTTTCAATAATTACTTATTTATTGATGTTGACTGTTATTATTGTTTCATTCTGTGCTGAATATTTTATTCTTTATCTTGTTAATAAAAAATTCACTGTACAGCATAATAAATCAAGAATTCTTTTGATATCAACAATATTTCTTTTTAGTTCATTTTTAGTGAACCATGTAGTACATATGGTTGCCTTTTATTATGCTTATTCACCTATTATGGTTGTGAAAGAGTATATTCCACTTTATAAGCCATTTACGTCGAGAAAGATCATGAGCTTTTTTGATGCAAAAGGGCAGAGAAAAGTCGTATATAACAAGAATAATGACAATGCTGGTGTTGATTATCCCAAAAAAGCATTGGTGATTAATCCTGAAAATAATAAGCCACAAAATATTATGTTTATTGTCTTAGATTCTTGGCGATATGATACCTTTAGTGAAGATATCTCTCCTAATACATTCCGTTTTGTTAACCAAAATAATGGTGTGGTTTTTGATAATCATTACTCAACAGGAAATGCAACTCGTACAGGTATCTTTGGGCTATTTTATGGTATTCCTGGTACGTATTGGGATTCATTTTTACGAAATAGTATTCCTTCACTGTTTATCACAACGTTACAAAAAGAAAACTATAATATCGGCATCTTCACTTCAGCCAAAGTTTCTGCTCCAGAATTTGATCGAACGGCGTTTGTCACCATCAAAAATTTAAGAATTAGTAGTAAAGATGGTTCGGCATCTAGTCGTGATAAACAAATCACAGAGGATTGGCTTGCATGGTATAGAGCACGTGATACTTCTCGACCGACATTTTCTTTTTTATTTTATGATGCTCCTCATGCTTATGACTTTCCTGCCGATTTTTCGGTGAAGTTTAAACCTATTGGGGATCTGAATTATATAACATTGAATAATGATACAGATCCTTTGCCAATTTTTAATCGTTACAAACAAAGTGTTTATTATGATGACTATTTATTACAAAATGTCTATGATGAGCTTGCTAAATCAGGTTCTTTAGATAACACAATATTGGTTATTACTGGTGATCATGCTCAAGAAATGAATGATAATAAACTCGGATTTTGGGGGCATAATGGTAATTATACTGATGCACAAACAAAGGTTCCTTTTATTATTATTGGTGCAAGAGAGTTAGAAAATCTTAAAAATAATAGTGCAAAATTAACTAGTCACGAAGATGTCGTTCCTACCTTAATGAAACATTATTTATATGTGAAAAATGATATAACCGATTACTCGACAGGTTATGATTTATTTAGTCCTATAACTAATCGTAATTGGCTTTTGATGTCAAATTATAGTTCTTATGCAGTTAGAACGTCTGATCATATTTATTTCGTGAATCGATTAGGTATTAATCATTATATGGATTTACATAATCGTGAAACAGATGAAACACCAAATTATCAATACATTCAAGAAGCGATGAACCATATGCGTTATTTTTCCCAATCAGGGCTAAATAGTTTAAAAGATAAAAACAATTAGGTATAAATTGGCGAGATCATTATCTACCACGAGAGTGGTAGATAATCTGTGATTAGTGCACATCGGCACAATTTAGACAATAAATATAGCGATTTTGCGGGTCTTGAAACTTATTCCATAAAGAAACATGCTCTTTAAGTTGTTTCGCTGCTGGTAGTTGTTCAAAAAATATTTCTGCAGTGGATTTAGGTAACATAGCTATCATATCCGAATAAAATGCATTAAACCAATTTCCTTTTGGTTTTTGCCAGTCAATTTCATAATCAGTTACATTCGCTAATGTTGCAGCAGTTTCAATAGCATCATCTATATCGCCTAACTTATCAACAAGTCCAATTTTGCTTGCTTCTGAACCTAACCAAACTTGGCCTTGTCCTATTTTATCTACTTGTTCGGTTGTCATATTTCTTGCTTCTGCTACTAACGAAATAAATGTTTGATAACCGTTATCAATATTCATTTGAATTAATTGACTCATTTCTTTAGGTAGATCCTGCGTTGAAGTGTTGCTTGCTAATGGTGATGTAGTTATACCATCACTATAAACACCAATATGAGATAAAGAATTTTCGAAAGTTGGAATAATACCGAAAATGCCAATAGAGCCAGTAATTGTATTTGGGTTTGCAACTATGTAATCAGATGCGGTGGATATCCAGTATCCACCCGAGGCAGCCATTCCTCCCATAGATACAACAATAGGAATCTGATAATCACGTAATGCTTCTAGTTCACTACGAATTGCTTCAGATGCATCTACACTACCTCCAGGGCTATTTACACGTAATACTATTGCTTGTATGTTATGTTTGTTTAAGTTTTTACGGATATTTCTCAGCTGTTCAACTATGTCTTGGCTACCAGCGACATTACTACTATTTTCACCATTGGTAATAGTACCATTGACAAATACAACTGCAATCAGTGGTTTTTTCCCCTTGGAGTCACTGTCTAATTTTTCATTTTTTGATTTAAGCTGATAATCATAAATGCTAACCTCATGTTGGTTATTGAACTCAAGTTCATATTGGTAGTTAGATGCAATAGCATCGACTAATCCATTAGATATAGCGTATTGAGCCATGTTACCATTAGCTTCTTTTAAAGCTGTTAACATAATATCTGGGGCGGGAACTAATTGTGTATCGGCTTTTTTCCGTTGTGTTGAAATGTCATTAAGATAGTTATTCCACATAAGTGTTAACCAGCGTGTCGTATTACTTTTTGCTTCTTCAGACATGTCATTGCGAATAAATGGTTCAATGGCTGATTTATAAGTACCTACTCTAAAAACATGTGTATTGATTTTTAAATTATCAAGTAAGGTTTTATAGTATAGATTATTAGCGGATAGCCCATATACATTAACAGAGCCAAGTGGTGCTAAGTATATTTTATTAGCATAGCTAGCTAAATAATATTGGCTTTGATTGAAATTTGAACCAGAAGCATAAATAGGTTTCTTTGCCTCGCTAAATTTGGTTAAATATTTGCCAATATATTGTAGCGAACTTATATCGGCACCAGCAAAATTATCTAATTTAAGGACTATACTTGTAATTTTGGGATCTGTAGTAGCTTGAGCTATTTTTTGAGTTAATTCAAATAAACTATTTTCACGGGAAGTATTGACTTTTTTGCCATAAATCTTGTTTTGTAAAGCATAGATTTCATCACTGTAAAGTGTATTGTCAACAATAATACCTTCGATATCTAAAACTAATGAACCATATTGTGGAACAATTTCTTGTTTTTGTGCTTCTTTTACTAATGCAATAAAGCTAAATATCAAAATAATAATAATTAGAAAAATTAAGTTAAGAAATATTTCTCTAATAAAGTTAATTATTTTCCATATTGATTTAATGGCAGATAAAGCAGACATAATCATTGATCCTTTCATAATGGTTTACCTAGTTTTTATTTCGATGTTTTTCTTTTTAAAATATTTTCTATCTTCAAATCGCAAGCATGTCAGTTTTCCACCCCAACAACATCCTGTATCGAGTGCATAAATGTTTTCTGGTGTACCTTTTCCGTTTAATGCCGCCCAATGTCCAAAAGCGATACTATATTCGTTTGGGATTTTACTGGGTAATAAAAACCAAGGTTTAAGTTTTGATGGCGCTTGTTCGGGTGATTTTTTATAGTAGAAATCTAGCCGCCCATCCTCATAGCAAAAACGCATACGAGTTAATGCATTAGCAATATAACGTAGCCTATCTAAGCCTTGTAATTCTGGTTGCCATTCATCAGGAAAATTACCATACATTTTATCAAGGAATAGGATATAAGAATCGCTAGATAACATAGCATTCAAATCATTGGCACATTTTTTTAGTGTTTCAATATCCCATTGTGGTGAAATACCTGCATGAGTCATAATTAGTTTTAATGATTCGTCGATTTGAACTAATGGTTGTTTACGTAACCAATTCATTAATTCATCAAGATCTGTCGCACGGATGATTTCTTCGAGATTATCCTTCTTTTTGGGCTGCGTAATATTGGCATAAATCGATAATAAATGTAGGTCATGATTACCTAATACCAATCGAATCTGGTTGGAATTATGTTTAACAAATCTTAGAACATCTAATGATTTTGGACCTCTAGCAACAAGATCACCAGTTAGCCATAAAGTATCAGATGATGAGAATTTTGCTTTTTCAAGTAACCGCATAAATTCATCATAACAGCCATGAATATCGCCAATAAGTAGATTTGCCATAATATTATTTCCATGCATTAGCTAGTTGGCAGTATTGTTGTACTGTTAAGTTTTCAGCACGTAAATTTGGGTCAATATTCAATTCAACTAACTGTTCAACAGTAAACATATTACTTAAGCTGTTACGAATAGTTTTACGTCGTTGGTTAAATGCCTCTGTAGTTACACGAGAAAGTGTTTTTATATCATTAACAAGATAAGGTTTTTCTTTATACGGTACTAATCTAACTACTGCAGAATCAACTTTTGGTGCAGGTTTAAATGATGTTGGTGGTACTTCAAGAACCGGAATGATTTGACAATAATATTGAGCCATTACGCTCAATCTACCATAATCTTTACTGTTAGGCGCTGCAACTAAGCGAGTGACTACCTCTTTTTGTAGCATGAAATGCATATCGGTGATGATATCTGCATGTTCAAATAAATGGAACATCAAAGGGGTTGATATATTATATGGTAAGTTACCAAATACTCTTAATGGTTTATCTAATTGCTTGGCCAAAAGATTAAAGTCAAAGGTCAATGCATCTTGTTCAATAACGGTTAGTTTATTATGTAAAAATGGATTTTCAATTAATCTATGGGCTAAATCTCTGTCGATCTCTATAACAGTTAAATGATCAAGATATTTACTTATAGGTACAGTTAACGCTGCCAGTCCTGGACCAATTTCGACTAGGGCCTGATCTTTTTTAGGTTGTATAGCTGCAACAATATTTTCGATGATATAGTTATCATGTAAAAAGTTTTGCCCGAATCTTTTACGGGCAAAATGCCCTTGGTGAACACGATTATTCATGTTTATCTTCACCTGTAATTTTGATGTAAGCGTCACCTTTTACTTCTTGAATCCAAACTTGAGCTTCTTCTGAAAATTTACGATTAAAAATAAGTCGATAAGCCTGATCTTTTTTCATCGCATTTGTTCCATCAATTTGTCTTGTATCGATTAATTGGATTAAATGCCAGCCATAAGATGATTTTATTGGTTGACTAATTTCTCCTTTTTTTAGCTGAGCCAAACCGTTTCTAAACCCATTATCATAAATTTCAGGACGATTCCAACCTAAATTGCCTCCTTTCTCGGCTGTACCTGTATCTTGAGAATTTGCCTTAGCTGCAGCTTCAAAGGTTATTTTGCCATCAGTAATTGATTTGCGAATATCGGTTAGTTTCTGTTGAGCGATTTTGTCGGTAACTAATACGTTTGTTTTAATCAAAATATGACGAGCGTTAACTTCTTGAATTTTAATGTCTTTTGGTGCTTCTGAACGAGTGTCATCAACTTTTATTATGTGTAGACCAACGCCTGAACGGATTGGGCCAATAATACTACCTTTTGGTGCACGTACTAAGCGTTCTTCAAAGAGAGTTGGCAATTCATTTAGTTTATGCCAACCCATGCTGCCGCCTTTTAAAGCAAGATCGTCATTTGAATAAGAGGTAGCTAATTTAGCAAAGTTTTCCCCTTTTTGTGCTCGATTGATAATATCTTGTGCTTTATTTGTGGCATTGTCTATTTGTTGTTTAGATGCTTTTTCTGGAATAGAAATCAAAATATGACTGATTTTTACATCGATATTATTGGCTGGTTGGCTAGTAATATTTTTTGCTAAGTTTTCTACTTCTTTTTCTGAAATTTTGATTCTAGGTCTTACTTCATGCATTCGAGTTTCTTCAATCAACATATCATTGTGGATCCTTTCTCGATAAGAGCTATAACTGATCCCCATTGTTGAGAGTTTGCTTCGAAGTTGATCAATGGTCATATCATTTTCAGACGCAATTCTATCGATTGCACTGGTTATTTCGTCATCACTAACTGTGATTTTAGCTTTAGCTGCTTTTTGTAAAATTAGGTTTTCAATAATTAAACGATCAATAATTTGTTGTCTAAGTATTTT
The DNA here is from genome assembly GCF_057063545.1 of Gilliamella sp. X-23. Classification (NCBI taxonomy): domain Bacteria; kingdom Pseudomonadati; phylum Pseudomonadota; class Gammaproteobacteria; order Orbales; family Orbaceae; genus Gilliamella; species Gilliamella sp. X-23. Next base: position 123,653 of record NZ_JBXSQG010000002.1, on the reverse strand, counting down.
GTCATTAGGTAGATTTTGGGCGTCAGTGCTTGCTTTAATTGTTTTTAGCATATCATTAACATCACTTTCTAAAATGACATTGTTATTAACAATCGCAGCAACCTTTTCTACCATTTTTGGTGCGGCATTCGCAGATAACGGAGTTATGATTCCTAAGCTTATACTTAGGTTTAATGTGATAAATAGTTTTAATAATTTCATGTTCACTCAACTCACTTTGTTGTTGTGGCATTGGTAGCCTACAATAAATTTATCAGTAATGTATAGTTACAGAAGTATTTTATTCAAATGTTGTTGTATATGGTAGCTTACCGAAATTTAACATTTTAGCTTTGGTATCTCGGTTGTTTCCTAAACCTTGTAATTCGAAGTTAATAGACAATTTATTTTCATATTTACTTTTTCGAGAAATATTGTCCCAATCTGTTAGCTTTCTACCATATTGTATTGTCATCCCCCAACAACAATCACTATAATGCAAACCAACAAAGCTATCTGCAGTTTGTTTTAATTTAACATCATAATAATATGAACCAACAGCACTAACTGTTTGCGATAATGGCCAAGCAGTCATTATTCCTGCTTGAGAAATATTTTGCTTATAGCCTCTATAAGAAGGGTTTTTATCTACAATGTCAATATAGTTATGGTTTGCATATCGATAAGATAATTGCATTAACTTATCACCTGATGGTCGGTACTCAAATATTGTATTAGCTAATGAAATCGTATCAATTCGAGTATCATATTGAACACCACTTCGAAAGATTATATCATCACTTATGCGCCAAAAATTATCAGATGCCCAAGTAATGCTACCTGTATCAGATTTTTCATCTAAATCATTATTATGTTCACTAGTTTTTGATTTAGTAAAATAAGTAATTTGTCCAATGGATAAGTTAAATTTTTCAACCTTGTTATTATCATAAAACCGAGTTGTTACACCAGTTGATATTTTATTTGTTGAGGCAATTCTATCTAGACCACTATAAGGTTGATCTCTAAATAGACCTATATAATCTGATTGTAATATAGTGGAATCATAGGCGCCAATATTGGATTGATTTCGATATGGAATATAAATGTATTTTACTCTCGGTTCCAATGTTTGGGTATAACCATCAATAAAACTCACATCACGTTCAAAAATGACTTTACCATCGATGCTGAATTTAGGTAAAAAACGATTTACAGTTTTGTCTAAGTTTATATCTCTATCTTTATCGATTCTATCTTGATTATAATGTGTTGCCATAAAACCAGCTTCAGTGGTTAATGATGACCAAGAATTGGTTAAGGTATAGTTTAGAGTTGGTTCGACATGAGCTCGCCATGCTTTAGGTTTATTTTCCCCTGATGTCAGAAAACGAGATATTTGAGAAAATGTTCTAAATTTGAATGGTCCCAAATCATTATTATAATAACTCATATCCAACTGCGGTTCGGTTTGATAAAGCGAGTCTTTTAGTTCTGAATGAAATGGCTGAAAGTGCCTATAGCCTAAATTAATATCCCAATTTTCATCATTATAAGCGATTTTGTAAAACTGTGTTAAATATCCAGCAGTTTGAGAAGCGTATTTAGAATTTAGATTAGTAAGATACTGATTGTCACTAACTCGAGTTGTATCGGCATAAAAACGCCAATTATAGTTAATTAACTCTTCATTTTTCCAATGGAACAACCAACGATGGTTATTATCATCATAATTGTTACCATTAACATGATTGCTTCTATCTTCATTATATTTATTATCATGTTGTAGCCAGTCAAATGCGAGTGTACCTAATCCTAATTCATTTAAATAGCGAAATTCTGTTTGTAATTGCACACCACGGTTTTGCAAAGCTCTTGGTGTAAAAGTGGCATCATAATTTGGTGCAATATTCCAATAAATTGGCATTGAAAAATCAATACCATCGATACTGTCATAGCCTAAATTAGGCATCAATAAACCTGAACGGCGTTTATCTCCAGTTGGTAGCTGTAAATACGGTGAGTACAGGACTGGGACTTTGCCAATACTAAATATGGCATTCCAAACTTCTAGTAATTGTTCTTCATTGTCATGAATAACCGTTGTTCCCTTAATGTTCCATGTACTGTCATTAACAGGACAAGATGTGTAACTGCCATTTTTTAAAATAACATATCGATTTTTTTCAAGCTTCATTTGATCAGCATTGCCGCGACCTAGTCTATTTACAAGCTGATACTGACTTGGGCTCATATTTGCATCATTGTTATTTAAATTCATTGATGCATTATCGCCTTTCATTTGTATTAAATTATCTTGATAAGTAATATCACCTTCTAAGGTTACTGCTCGATTATTGTTATCTTGAGTATCGATTGTTACGGTATCTGCTTGGACTGTGCGGTTACCTTGTTCTATTAATACATCACCTTTATATATGGCAATATTTGGGTAGAATACTTCCAATCGGTTAGCTTGAGCATTTACAGGTAAGCTGTTTATGTCTCCATTGACTAAAGGGCGATCAAACCTAGGAACATCTATAAGACATTGAGGGTTATTGCTAATGGCGGCTTTGGGTAAATCTATAGCATAACTAGAGTCGTTATACAAAGAAAGAGTAACAGCTATTGCAATAAGAGAAGGCGCTAATTTTTTCATCAATGATTAAAAAGTTGTTATGATTATTTTAATTACAGCATTATAGCTGTTATTTATAAAAGTGCGAATTAAAAATTAACGTTTCCCCTTGCGTTTATTCATTTTGTTTAGCTGTTTTACCATCACTATTCTTTTTTCGAGTGAAGTGTATTGAAACTCATCCCACCATTTAGCTAATTCCAAAAGCTCACTTTTTTCGATTGATGCTCGTATTTCTAAAAGATCATAGGCAGCTCGAAACTTAGGGTGTTCTAAAATAGAAAATGCTCGTTTCCCATCTCGTTTTTTCATACGTAGCTGCAAACGCCAAATGTCTCCCATTATTGTGGTTAAGCGTCTAGGTATAGCGATATTTTTACATTGTTCACTAAGCACTTCATTAATTGCCATCGAAAACGAATCATAAAATGGCAAACCGCTTTCAACACTTGTTGCTTTTGCTTGTTCAATAATTGGATACCAAAAAAAGGCAGCAAATAGGAATGCAGGATTGACTCGTTTATTGTTGGCGATACGATAATCAGTATTTCTTAAAACTTGCTCAATGATTTTTTCTAAATGACTATTTTGATTGTTAGCCAACAAACGCTCAATAGTCGGAAATAATTGTTCAAAAAGACAATATTTTCTTAGTAACTGGTAAGTTTTATAACCATGTCCTGCTTGTAATAGTTTAAGGGACTCGTCAAAAAGCCGAGCAGAAGGAATATTTTTCAATAATGGTGCAAGATCTTTAATTGGCCCTGAGGTAGCTGGCTCAATTTCCATATTCAGTTTTGCAGCGAAACGGACGGCTCTTAGCATTCTAACGGGATCTTCTCGATAACGTGTTTGTGGATCGCCAATTAGTTTAATAATGCCTTTTTGTAAATCTTTTAATCCTCCACAATAATCGCGTAAAGTGAAATCATTTGCACTATAATAAAGTGCATTCATAGTGAAATCGCGACGAATTGCATCTTGTTCAACGGTTCCGTAAACATTATCACGTAACAGCATACCAGACTGTGAACGTTTAGATATATTGTTTTGCCCATCCTTAGAATCATGATCTCCACGGAAAGTCGCTACTTCAATAATCTCTTTACCAAACATAATATGGGCAAGACGAAATCGTCTTCCTACCAATCGACAGTTGCGGAAAATTTTTTGAATCTGTTCTGGTGTTGCATTAGTTGTGATATCAAAGTCCTTTGGCATTTTGCCTAATATGAGATCTCTGATGCATCCTCCAACTAAATAAGCTTCGTACCCTTGTTTGTTTAATCGATGAAGGACTTTTAATGCATTTGCACTAATATCTTTACGGGATATATTATGCTCATTACGTGCAATAGACACATAACCAATTTTTTGTTGTTTGTTGTTTTTTTCTTCATTGCGAAAAAATTTTCGATAAAAACGTGAAACTTGTCTAAAAATAGCGCACCTCAAAAGTGTTTTTGGCTTAATAACAACTATAGCGCGCGATTATATCGTAATTGCCAATAATTTTCCATGTTTCTTAGCATTGGTACTTATTAGCGCAATAAATTGTAATTTTATTAAATAGTTTAAATATTATATTTGATTTTTTTAATATAATTATCAACAATAGTAATATTGGCAGTATTTAATTAAAAGCGACAGATTTTGTTTTGCTCTGATTAGAGTATTTTAATTAGCTGATTAAGACTAAATAAAACTATACTCGGCATTTCTTTTTATTTATTTGTTTTACAGAATATAAATTATAAAGCATTATAGTTTAAGAAATTATGAAGAATGTTATTTGTTATAACTTTACATATGGAAGTTGTTTGAGTATATACTATTAACTGATAACTTATTGGGGACATTATGAATATTCGTGATTTGGAATATTTTGTTTCATTAGCTGAATTTCGTCATTTTCGTAAAGCTGCTGATGCTTGCAATGTGAGTCAACCAACTCTTAGTGGTCAAATTAGAAAATTAGAAGATGAACTAGGCGTAATGTTATTAGAACGTACTAGTCGCAAAGTATTATTTACTCAAACAGGCATGATGCTGGTTGAGCAAGCTAAAGAGATTTTGCGTAACATTCAAATTCTAAAAGAGATGGCAAGTCGTCAAGGTGAAGAAATGTCAGGACCAATGCATATCGGCTTGATTCCTACGATAGCACCTTATCTTTTACCTCATGTGATTACTGTGTTACATGAATGTTTTCCTCAGTTAGAGCTTTATTTGCACGAATCTCAAACCGCTAGCATTGTTGCTCAGCTTGAAAGTGGAAAACTTGATTGTGCCATTGTTGCTCAAGTTAAAGAAACCTCACAGTTTATTGAGTTACCATTGTTTGACGAACCAATGTTTTTAGCTGTCCCAGCAAGTAATGAAATTGCTAACAAAAAAGTCGTTAAATTATCTCAGTTAAAAGGGCAAAAATTCTTAATGTTAGAAGATGGTCACTGTTTGCGAGATCATGCAATGGGTTACTGTTTCCAAGTTGGTATTGATGAGGATAAACAGTTTAAAGCAACCAGTCTAGAAACACTTCGTAGTATGATTGCTGCTGGTCGTGGTATCACTTTATTTCCAGAGCTTGCGGCACCTAATGAGCGAGTTCGAGATAATATTTGCTATATTCCGTGTGCAGATCCAGTACCATCACGCAGTATTACTTTGATCTATCGTCCTGGTTCGCCATTACGTTCTCGCTATGAAACTATAGCTAAAACTATCCGAGAGCATATGCCGAAAGTGTTTGCTGAAAAAGAGAGATTATTAAAATTAGCAAATTAATATTAGGTTAAATATAAACAACTAGGATTGAGCTATAAAATGAAAAATACCAAGATCGGCGGCGGTGTTCGAGCTCAACAGAAAGAAAGAACCCGCCGTACGTTAATTGACGCGGCATTCAATCAACTTAATGCTGAGCAAGGTTTTGCTAGTTTAAGTTTAAGAGAAGTTGCCCGCGAAGCAGGTATTGCTGCAACTTCGTTTTATCGCCATTTTCGCGATATGGATGAATTAGGTTTGGCCATGGTTGATGAAAGTGGTTTGACTCTTCGTCAATTATTGCGACAAGCACGTAAGCGTATTGAAAAAGGTGGTAGTGTACTACGGACATCTGTTACCACATTTATTGAGTTTATTGATAAAAATCCCAAAGTCTTTTTATTACTTCTCCGCGAAAAAGCAGGTACGTCATCGGCTTTCCGCTCTGCTATTGCTAGAGAAATTCAACACTTTATTGTAGAGCTTGTTGATTATCTCGATAATGCTAACCAGATGCCTCATCATTACAATGAGGCTCAAGCAGAGGCAATGGTTACTATTGCATTTAATGCTGGCGCTGAAGCGATTGATTTTGACACCGTACAGCGTGAAAAATTAATTGAAGATCTTATTTTTCAACTTCGAATGGTTTCGCGTGGAGCTTATTATCTTTACCATAAAGAACAAATCAAAAAAGATAATCATTAATTATTATAATCCCAAGCCTATTTCTAAATTAGTAAATTATTAGCAATATTAAAGTTTTATACCATTTATTATATTATTCATTATTTGCATAGGTAAAAATTGAAAGGGATATATTTTAAAACAGTAATTAATTTAATTGCTAAACTATATTTTTATTGCCTTATTTTGTTTTCCTTTTTTCAATTATGCCTATTAAAATGTGGTATTTAAAGAAATCTATTATAGCAAAGAGGACTGTAGGTCTTTAAATATTGCAATATGGTATCCGACTAATAATCGACAAAAGAGAACAGTCATTGGCGATAATGCAGTTTTTTATGGTTTTAAAGTTATTTCTAATGCAATGCATTTTAGTTTTATACTAATTTGTAAATTAGGTGCTATAGATATTTTAGAGCAAGACGCTAAAAGAGAAGAAATAATTTGTAAAGGCGGCAGAAATCAAACAAGGATTGAGATACATCGTGAAATAATAGATCGAATAAATGATTTTTTTATCTAAAGTGAATTTAAATTAGGTTCCTTAGTATTTTATAAAATTACTGCGGCAAAAGCCGCAGTAATTTTAATAAATTAATTATTAAAGATTTTGTAGTACTTTTTCAACACTATCTTTAGCATCACCAAATAGCATATAGCTATTTTCTTTAAAGAATAGTGGATTTTGTACTCCTGCATAACCAGTATTCATTGAGCGTTTAGATATAATGACGGTTTTTGCTTTCCAAACTTCAAGAACTGGCATGCCTGCTATTGGGCTATTTGGATCTTCTGCTGCTGCAGGGTTTACCGTATCATTTGCTCCAATAACCCAAACAACGTCAGTATCAGGGAAATCATCATTGATTTCATCCATTTCTAATACAATATCATAAGGGACTTTTGCTTCAGCTAATAATACGTTCATATGACCAGGTAAACGTCCTGCAACAGGATGAATACCAAATCTTACTTCAATATCCATTGCACGCAGTTTTTCTGTTATATTACTTACAGCACCTTGTGCTTGCGCAACAGCCATCCCATAACCAGGAACAATAATAACTGAACGAGCTTCTTTTAATGTTTGCGCAACTTCGGCTGGTTGCATTTCACGGTATTCACCTTGTTCTTCGTCTGATGAACTAGCTGTGCTACCATCGCTACCGAAACCGCCAGCAATAACACTAATAAATGAGCGGTTCATTGCTTTACACATAATGTAAGACAGAATTGCCCCTGATGAACCAACTAACGCACCAGTTACAATTAATAGATCGTTACCTAACATAAAGCCCGCTGCTGCTGCTGCCCAACCAGAATAAGAGTTTAGCATTGAGATTACCACTGGCATATCAGCACCACCAATTGAAGCAACAAGATGGAAGCCAAATACAAATGCAATTATTGTCATAATTAATAGACTAATGAGTGCACCTGTTCCTTTTTTTTCTTCAATGAAGGTATACATTAATATGATCGAAACAACAATCGCAGCTAAATTCCAATAATGTTTATTTGGAATAGAAAGCGGTTTAGAGCTAATACGGCCATTTAATTTACCGAATGCAACAACAGAACCTGAGAAAGTTACAGCACCAATGAATACACCCACAAAAATTTCGACTAAATGTACAGTAAGCTCATTACCATGAAATAGTTGTGAATGATCGTTTAAGTCTAAAAAGCTATTTAAACCAACAAGTACAGCTGCCATACCAACAAAGCTATGTAGTAGCGCAACAAGTTCTGGCATTTGCGTCATTTCAACTTTCTTAGCAAGGTATAGCCCAATTGTTGCACCAATAATCATTGAGATTACGATCCAGTGTAACCCACCTTTGATACTAGCTACTGCTGCAATAAGTGCAATAGCCATACCAATCATACCGTAGATATTTCCTGATTTGGCTGATTCTTGGTTAGAAAGACCACGTAAACTAAAGATAAAAAGTAATGCAGCAATAACATAGGCTGCTTGAATGATTCCATTACTCATGGTTTATTCCCTCCCTTACTTGCCACGTTGAAACATTTTCAGCATTCTTTGCGTAACAAAGAATCCGCCAAAAATATTAATGCTAGCGATTAAAATAGCAACAAAGGCAATTGCTGTACTTAGACCGTTGTCATCACCGATTTGCAATATTGCTCCGACTAAAATAATACCAGAAATTGCATTAGTTACTGACATCAGTGGAGTATGTAGAGAGTGCGTAACATTCCATACAACGTAATAACCAACCACGCAAGATAAAGCAAAAACAGTGAAATGCCCTAAAAAGCTTTCGGGTACAGAATTCGCAAGCCAGAAATAGGCTAGAATGGCTAATGCAAAAATTCCATATTTTTTGCGTGGATCCATTGGTTTTGGTTCAGGTTTAGCAATTGGCTCAGAAGTTTTTTTCTGAGGTTGTGCTGATACTTGAATTGGTGGTGCTGGCCAAGTTATTTCTTTTTCTTTAACCACTGTTACACCACGGATAACAACATCTTCAAAGTTAATATTAATATTGCCATCTTTTTCTTTAGCTAGCAGTTTTAATAAGTTAACAATGTTAGTACCATAAAGTTGTGATGCTTGAGCTGGCATACGATTAGCTAAATCGGTATAGCCGACAATTTTTACATTATTTTCAGTTTCGAAAACTTCGCCCGGTTTAGTTAATTCACAGTTACCTCCAGTTAATGCTGCTAAATCAACAATAACACTACCTGGTTTCATGGATTCAACCATCTCTTTAGAAATAAGTTTTGGTGCCGGTTTTCCCGGAATTAAGGCCGTGGTAATAATGATATCTACATCTTTAGCTTGTTCAGCAAATAGCGCCATTTCAGCTTCAATAAAGGCTGCTGACATTTGTTTAGCATAGCCATCGCCAGAACCGGCTTCTTCTTCAAAATCAAGCTCTAAAAAGTCAGCTCCCATGCTGTTAATTTGTTCAGCAACTTCAGGGCGGGTGTCAAAAGCACGAACAATCGCACCTAAACTTACTGCAGCACCAATTGCTGCAAGGCCAGCAACACCAGCACCAATAACTAACACTTTGGCTGGAGGGACTTTACCCGCAGCGGTAACTTGACCAGTAAAGAAACGACCAAATTGGTTTGCTGCTTCAATAACTGAACGATAACCAGCAATATTAGACATTGAACTGAGCGCATCTAAAGATTGTGCACGTGAAATACGTGGTACACAGTCCATTGCCATTACAGTAATATTTTTAGCCGCTAGTTTTTCTAATAACTCTTTGTGTTGCGCTGGGTAAATATAACTGATGAGAGTTAACCCTTCTTTCATTAATGCGATTTCATCATCAGTTGGCGCATGAAATTTCAAAATTAAATCATTTTGCCAAATGTCTTGTGTATTTTGGATTGTGGCTCCAGCATCAATAAAAGTTTGGTCTTCAAAATGAGCAGCATGCCCAGCACCTTGTTCTACAGAAACTGTAAAACCAAGTTTTAACAGTTGTCCAACAGTTTGGGGAGTTGCTGCAACTCTAGCTTCATTGGCTAACCGTTCTTTAGGTATACCGATATGCATTTTGTTACATCCTTACGTTAGTTTATATAGAGTATATTAATTTTAGCATAAATAGGTATCAGTGCGAGTAGGGAATCTATTTTTTATGCAAGAAATAAGATTTTAATTTATTTTGATGATATTTATTAATTAATATTATTATAAGTTTAGATTTAAGTCGCCATAATGTTAATAATACAGTTTTAATTCTTTCATCGAATTCCGTTACAAATTTACTCTATATTGTTATATAATTGACGATATTTTTGTTTATACCGTAAACAATGGAAGCTCTACGGTATGTTTCGATTTTGTTCTCCTTGAATTGAGGAACTTTTATGATTGATTTTTCCCAATCAGTGCCGGAACTGGTCTCTTGGGCAAAAAAGAATGATTTTTCGATCACTTTGCCAGTTGAAAGGTTAGCTTTTTTATTGGCTATTGCCGTATTAAATAGTGAACGTTTTGATGGTGAAATGACAGAATCTGAATTGATTGATGCTTTTAGGCATGTTTCACAAATTTTTGAACAAAGTGAAGATACCATCACTATACGAGCCAATAATGCAATTAACGATTTAGTGCGTCAGCGTTTTATTACGCGGTTTGCAAGTGATATGACTGATGGCTTTTCAATTTATCGTTTAACGCCATTAGGAATAGGTATTTCTGATTATTATATTCGCCAGCGTGAATTTTCAACATTGCGCTTATCTATTCAATTATCTATTGTTGCACAAGAATTAAAACGTGCTGCAGATGCAGCTGTCGAAGGTGGTGATGATTTACATTGGCACCGAAATGTCTTTGCACCGTTAAAATATTCGGTCGCAGAAATTTTTGATAGTATTGATATCACCCAGCGCGTCATGGATGAACAGCAAGCCGATGTGAAACAAAACATCTCGGCGTTATTAAGTCAAGATTGGCAAGCCGCAATTACCAGTTGTGAAGGATTACTTACCGAAACATCGCAAACATTGCGTGAGTTACAGGATACTTTAGCAGCTGCTGGAGATAAATTACAAGCCAGCTTACTGTTGATACAAGATGCGACGCTTGATAAACCTGAACTAGATAAAATTAACAACGTAGTCATGGATCTACAAGGTAAACTTGACCGCATTATTGGTTGGGGACAAAAAGCGATAGATCTTTGGATAGGTTACGATCGTCACGTTCATAAATTTATTCGGACAGCTATCGACTTAGATAAAAACCGTGTATTTTCACAACGTTTACGCAAATCGATTCAAGGGTATTTTGATTTACCTTGGTCACTCACTTTTGCTAATGCCGAGCGCTTACTTGATATGCGTGATGAGGAGTTAGCGTTACATGATGCCGAAGTGACAGGGGAATTACCAACAGAGCTTGAATTTGAAATGATTGAAGAAATTCAAGAACATATCATTTCGCATATTGAACAAAATTTATTGGTTTTTAAACAAGAAAATAAACCACTTGATATGGGTATTGCCATTCGCAGTTATTTAGCTCAGTTCCCACGTGAGCAGCATTTTGATATTGCAAGGTTATTTATTGATCAAGCTATTCGTCTCGGTATTGCCGAAGATGATCTGCTTGGTATTCCTGCTGAATGGAAACTTATTAACGATTATGGAGCTAAGGTGCAAGCACATGTCATCGACAGATACTAAAGATTTAGAAATAGAACAAACGGCTCATCATCTTGATGATGTCATGGGACGCATTGCGGCAAGTTCACAGGCGTCCATAGATAAATATATGCCTGTAAAATTGGCTCAAGCGATTGCTAATCCTATTTTTCCAGAGCTGGACAGTTTATTACGTTCAGGCCGTCATGTTGGTATTGATGAACTTGATCATCACGCGTTTTTAATGGATTTTCAACTTGAGCTTGAACAATTCTACCAACGTTATAATGTTGAATTAATTCGAGCTCCTGAAGGTTTTTTCTATCTTCGACCTCGTTCAACAACATTAATTCCAAGATCTGTTTTATCTGAACTTGATATGCTTGTTGGTAAAGTTCTTTGTTATTTATATCTAAGCCCTGAACGATTAGCACACGAAGGTGTTTTTACCCTACAAGAGCTATTTGATGAACTAGTTTCGTTAGCCGACGAAAGTAAATTACTTAAATTAGTGAATCAACGCTCAACGGGGTCAGATTTAGATCGCCAAAAATTATTTGATAAAGTAAAAACGGCGTTAAATCGCTTACGACGGCTTGGTATGATTTTTTTTATGGTTGGGAACGACAGCTCACGCTTTCGTATTAACGAAGCTATTTTCCGATTTGGGGCAGATGTTCGTAGTGGTGATGATGCGCAAGAAGCTCAATTACGTTTAATCCGAGATGGTGAAGCAATTAAAATTGAATCGACCTTAATCTTGGATAATGATAACAGTGAAGAACAAGATGATGATGTTAATGAGGAGATAGAATAAACATGATTGGACACGGCAAATTTCACTCATTAACTCTGATAAACTGGAATGGTTTTTTTGCTCGAACGTTTGAGCTTGATCAGCTAGTCACAACCTTATCTGGTGGTAATGGTGCAGGTAAGTCGACCACGATGGCGGCTTTTGTTACAGCATTGATACCCGATTTAACCCTATTGCATTTTAGAAACACCACCGAAGCAGGGGCAACATCAGGCTCACGTGATAAAGGTTTGCATGGTAAGTTAAAACCAGGTGTTTGTTATTCAATACTGGATGTAATTAATTCTCGTAACCAACGAATTATCTGTGGTGTACGTTTACAACAGGTTGCTGGGCGTGACAAAAAAGTGGATATTAAACCGTTTTTACTGCAAGGTTTACCTGTCGTTATTAGTCCTACAGAATTAGTTACTGAACGTTTAAATGATAAACAAGCACGCATTTTATCGTTGCCAGAGTTAAAAGATAAAGTCGAATCAATGGACGGCATTATCTTCAAACAATTTAACTCGATTACTGATTATCACTCAGTTATGTTTGACTTTGGTATATTACCTAAACGTTTACGTTCTTCATCTGATCGTAGTAAATATTATCGCTTAATTGAAGCCTCGCTGTATGGTGGGATTTCAAGTGCGATTACTCGTTCACTACGCGACTATTTATTACCTGAAAATGGTGGTGTACGTAAAGCTTTCCAAGATATGGAAGCGGCACTGCGTGAAAACCGAATGACACTAGAAGCGATTCGAGTTACACAATCCGATCGTGATTTATTCAAACATCTTATTACTGAATCGACCAATTATGTCGCGGCCGATTATATGCGTCATGCTAACGAACGCCGAGTGCATATTGAATCGGTACTTGGCTTGCGTCGTGATATGTTTAAAACGCAAGATCAGCTTATAAGTAATCAATACCGCCAAGTAGAAACGGCGAAAGAACTTAAAGAATATCAAGAAGCGCAAAGCGATTTGGAAACTGATTTACAAGCCGCTAATGATCACCTCAACTTAGCACAAACAGCGCTACGCCAACAAGAAAAAATCGACCGCTATCAAGCAGATTTAGATGACTTAAATTTAAAGCTTGAAGAACAAAACGAAGTGGTACTTGAGGCGAATGAACAATACCAAGTTTACCGTGATCAGGTTAACGAAACAGAGCAAGAAGTCGATGAAATCAAAACACAATTAGCGGATTATCAGCAAGCACTTGATGTTCAACAAACACGAGCAATTCAATACCAACAAGCTTTACAGGCACTAAAAAATGCTCAGTCATTATGTCAGCTACCAAAACTAGGTATTAGCAATATTGAAGATCACTTTGCCGTGTTTGATGAAAAGCAAAGAGAGATCACTGAACAAGTTCTTGAACTTGAACAAAAATTAAGTGTATCTGATGCCGCCATTAATCAATTCGATCGAGCTTATCAATTGGTCGTTAAATTGGTTGGTGATGTAACTCGTAGTGATTCTTTTGTAGCTGCTAAAGAAGCATTAAGACAATGGCCATCACAATGTTATCAAGCTGAAAAAGCAGAACATTTACAGCTACAACTAGATGAACTAGAACAACGCTTTTTTGAACAAAAAGAAGCGGAATCATTATTAACACAATTTTGTAAACGTATTGGCCGACAAATTAATTATGATGAGCTTGACGAATTAAAACAAGAGATCGAATCCCAGTTAGATGAGAATGCTGAGCGAGCTAACGAATCAAGCGAAAAACGTATTGAATTTAGGCAAGAACTTGAACAAATTCAATCGAAAATTGCTGATTATCGACAAAAGGCACCATTATGGTTAAAAGCCCAAGATGCGTTAATTGCTTTGCAAGAACAAACCGGAGAAACGTTTAAGAACAGCCAAGCTGTGACACAACATATGCAAAAGCTGCTTGAGCAAGAGCGAACATTAGTTACTGAACGAGATCAAATTAGCTTTAGACGTAATCAATTAGATGTCCAAATTGAACAACTTAACCAACCTAGTGGTGTTGATGATGGTCGTTTATCTGCATTGTCTGAACGTTTCAACGGTGTATTACTTTCTGAAATTTATGAAGACGTAACCATTGATGATGCGCCTTACTTTTCAGCCCTCTATGGTCCAGCAAGGCAAGCTATCGTTGTACCAGACTTATCATTAGTTAAACAGCAATTAGAAAGTCTTACCGCAAGCGATGAAGATTATCCAGAAGATATCTACTTTATTGAAGGTGATCCTTCATCATTTGATGATAGTGTTTTTGACTGTGAGGAAATGAATAAATCCGTACTAGTCAAAACAGGCGATCGTCAATGGCGATTTTCGAGTTTCCCAAGTGTACCACTATTTGGTCGTGCCGCGCGTGAAGTTCATCTTGAAAAACTATCGGCTGAACGTGATGAATTACATGAACGTTATGCAACGATTTCATTTGATTTACAAAAATTACAACGCATTGAGCAAAATGTTGGACAATTTATAGGACAATATCTGGCTGTTGCTTTTGATATTGACCCTGAAGCGGAAGCACAAAAATTAGCAATAAGACGCACCGAAATTGAGCGTCAATTATCATCTCAAGAAAGCATTGATCAGCAAAACCAACAACAAGTTATTAATTGCAAAGAGCAATTAGTTACCGTCAATAAGCTTGTTGCTCAGATGCACTTACTTGCAGATGATGATTTAGCGGATCGGGTTGATGAATTACGTGAGCAATTGGTTGCAGCGCAAGAATCTGCACAATATGTTAACCGTAATCGTAACACTGTTTCAGAACTTGAACCTTTAGTGGCAGTCTTACAAAGTGATCCTGAACAAAATGAATCGCTTCGTGAACATTACAACACAGTTAAAGCACAGCAACAAACGATTCGTCAACAAGTCTTTGCTTTAACTGAAGTCATGCAACGCCGAGCTCACTTTAGTTATGAAGATTCGGCCGGCATGTTGAGTGAAAATAGTGATTTAAATGAAAAATTACGGTCTCGATTAGAAGTGGTTGAAGCTCAAAGAGCTGAAGCGCGTAGTCAGATGCAGCAGTATCAAGATAAATACAATCAATATAACCAAACGCTTGCCTCGCTTAAAAGTGCATTTGAAACTAAGCGGGATATGTTGCAAGAACTACAAAAAGAGATCGAACAAATTGGCGTAAAAGCGGACGCGATCACAGAAGAACGAGCGCGATTACGCCGTGATGAAGTCCATCAAAAATTAAATAATAACCGCCAACATTGTACATCGCTTGAAAAACAACTGATTATGTGTGAAAGCGAAATGACACAGATGCAAAAACGCTTAACTCAAACACTTCGCGATTATAAACAACTTCGCGAACAGGTAGTACAAGCGAAAGCAGGATGGTGTTTAGTATTAAGGTTGGTTAAAGAAAATAGTGTTGAACGTCGATTGCATCGCCGAGAACTTGCTTACTTAAGTGCTGATGAGCTACGTTCTATGTCCGATAAGGCGTTAGGTTCGTTACGTCTAGCTGTTAATGATAATGAACATTTACGTGATGTATTAAGACTATCAGAAGATCCAAAACGGCCTGAACGTAAAATTCAATTTTATATTGCAGTTTACGCTCACTTACGCGAGCGAATTCGTCAAGATATTGTCAAAACTGATGATCCTATTGAAGCAATTGAACAGATGGAAATTGAATTATCACGTTTGACCGAAGAGTTGACATCTCGTGAGCAACAATTAGCGATCAGCTCAAAAAGTGTGTCTAACATTATTCGTAAAACGATTCAACGTGAGCAAAATCGTATCCGCTTACTTAACCAAGGTTTACAAGCAGTGGCTTTTGGGCAAGTTAATGGTGTGCGTTTAAATGTCAATGTTCGTGAAGCCCACTCCTCACTGCTAGTCGCATTGTCTGATGAGCAAAATGAGCATCAAGATCTGTTTAGTAATAATCGCATTACCTTCTCTGAAGCGTTAGCTAAACTCTATCAACGCTTAAACCCACATATTGATATGGGGCAACGTACTGCTCAAAATATTGGTGAAGAACTACTCGATTACCGAAATTACTTAGAAATGGATGTTGAGGTCAATCGAGGTGCTGATGGGTGGCTACGTGCTGAAAGTGGCGCATTATCAACAGGTGAAGCAATTGGTACAGGGATGTCGATTTTACTGATGGTGATTCAAAGTTGGGAAGATGAATCTAAGCGTCTGCGCAACAAAGATATTTCACCATGCCGATTATTATTTTTGGACGAAGCTGCGCGTCTTGATGCCAAATCAATTGCAACATTGTTCGAGCTATGCGAACGGTTACAGATGCAATTGATTATAGCTGCACCAGAAAACATCAGCCCAGAAAAAGGCACAACTTACAAATTGGTTCGTAAAGTGATCAATAACCAAGAACATGTTCATGTGGTTGGTTTGAAAGGTTTTGCGTAATTTTCTATTATGTTGTAACGTTTTCGCCGACAAATTGTCGGCGAAATTTTATTTTTAACTGCAAGTAGCCTATTAGTATCTTCTTTTACTAAATTATATAAATAAAACGTTATGATAGCCTAAATAAAAGTGACTACTTGGCTAATCTTGCTGATTGGTTTCTTCTCTCTTGTGCCTTTAGGTTCTTTAATGTTTTTGACATTTTCAGTCGCTATAGACGCCATTTTACTCATAGTATCCCTTAAGATTTTGCCATCATCAGTTTTAAATGATGCAAGTTATTCTAGTCCATTTTGATCTACTTCAAAATAGATTGCTTCAACATACGAGCTATACGTAAAAGGTATTATTACAAGAATTATAAGCTGCTTTAAGTTGCTGAAATAGTCTTCAAGGCTTTTTATTGCTGGATTTGATGTGCTTTATAGGATTTAAAAGAATGTTACTGTTTATTGATTTGGTGCGTGGGCGGGACTTGAAAGAAGCTTTTCGATTTCAACCATTATACTTAAATCTATATATTCTAACTGCCACCAATGAAAAATATCCCACATTTTGCAATTAAGTAATTTAGCGGCTCTTTCAAAAGTACAATACGTGGCGGTAATGCCATACGCCCCTCACGTCCCTAATAGATATTTGCGCCAGTTTGCTAGGGTTGCGAATGTTTGGGGATCGACCTAGACTCAAATAATACATTAATATACAGTTAGGTACATTATAGCACTGTGTTTATATACATGGAATGGGGATGGTTACTTTTGGTTTTCTAGATAGGATAAAAGCTTATTTAAGCTATCATTTAGTATGATGTTTATATTTTGTTCAGATATACCTAAATTAATACAATTCGTTGAATATTTATCTTTATTTTTTTCTATATCATTAGCCGCTATCTTTAACCCATTTATAATGCTATTGCCATAAATCATCTTTGCATTTAATAAGGCAGATTGAGGTATACTTCCCCAACAATGGAGCATAAATAAAATATCAATGATATCTTTATAGGGTGGTTGTGTGGCTCTGTCGGCATTAGCTAAAAGCTTAGTGTAGAAACAGCTCTCTTTATCTAAATATGGTATAGGAAATAATTTGCCTTGTTTTCCTGTTAACTGATATTTTTCAAAGCTAACAATTTCAAGTTTTATGGGTTTTGGATTTTCTTTAATAAACGCACGTACAGCATAACGGTCAAAAGATATCTCTCTAATATATTGAAATTCTTTTTTTACCAACAATCCTAAACTATCTGAGGTTACCGTATTTCTTACTGCTCTGTAGGATTCAATAGTAGGGCACAATAAATCTATATCAATTGATTCCCTAAACTCATTTAATTCTAATGCTATTCGAGTTCCGCCACCAAAATAAATATTGTTGTCCACTAAAAAATCGATATTAAAATTATTTAATAAATGGTCTATTATTTGGTGATGAGTTAACTTATATGACATAAACTAAACGCATGTAGGTAGGAAATAGCCATTTCCATACTCTTTAATAAGTTTATGGATTAATTTTTTTTCGTTGGCAGCAAGCTTTACATCTTTAATAAAGCACCATCTTCTTTCATAAATTTTGAAAGCTTCGTCTTCTGGAATTGTTTGCCCTTGATAGTCCCACAAAATTTTATTTAACGCAGGATATCTATTTACTTGGATATTTTGCATTTATTGTCTCGTTAAAATAAAAATCGCATTTAAATAAATTGACGGTGACCATTTAATAGATATGCAGGTTCTCATAATACCCTGTATTTAAAAGTATATAACTGAATATATATGAACACAACTTAATTATGTTAAAATTACAGAATTAAAATAACATTTTAGGGTAAATAAATGAGAGCATTTGCAAAAAATAGCAATAAATATTTAAGCCGTCGCGCCGCTTCAAAGCATAAAGCACGTTTATCAGCAAAATAATAAGACCCTATCGGGCTTTTTTTAATTCAACTCCATAAAAAAGACTATAATTATAAGATGTCTTCATAATAAAGATAACTGTCTCCATTTTTTGTGGAAGCAAGCATTAGCAATTATTCCCGCTTTTGCTTAGATTAGTATCCTTTACTTTAATGTTTTTTCACTGGATACCTATTTTATAGATTTATTAACACTAGTGATTATATACATGAAATTTATTCATCTTTTTTAGTAGATTTAGATTTAATGTCATTAATATAAAGTTTAGGATTATCTAATATTTTTTGTAAATCTTTTAGTTGTATATCTTTTAGTAGCTCATTACTTCGCTGTTTTTGTTTATTTTTACATTGCTTAATACCAAATAAAACAATAGATAATATCATTAAAACTATCTTAAATTTATTCATTTCTATTTAGCTTCTCAATTATCGCCAATCTCACAAACTCAGAACGGTTTTTACTGGCTAGATGACTTCTATCATGTTTAATAAAGTCGTCTATTTCATCAACTATTGATTGTTCAATCGATACAATTAATCTTATGTTTGGTACACCATGAAAATAGCAATTTATCTTTTTCTTTTCTAACGTGTCTTTAAATCATCAAAGTTACTGTACCATCCTCTTTTTTATGGACTGACAAAATTATAATTTTAATCAGTCCAGATGTAATTATATTAATAAAAAGTATTATTTGTAAAAACACCCCATGCAATCAAAGTTATTATATTTTTCTAACATGCCAGAAAATTCTTCAAGCCAAGTCAGCAGGAGGTGGTAAATTTCTGCAATTTTTAGGCTTCCAAACCGCTCACCCTGCTTTTTATGCAAAACCACGAATTGAAATAATTTTTTGACTATCACTGAGCAGGTGATTGTTATTATTAAATGGGTAACCTAAATAGCTATTGTTGAGTAATTCAATCTAATTTTTGTTTTCGAACTATAGCGTAAAAGGTATTATTACAAAAATTACAAACTGCTTTAAGTTGCTGAAATAGTCTTCAAGGCTTTTTATTGCTGGATTTGATGTGCTTTGTTGGATTTAAAAGAATGTTACTGTTTATTGATTTGGTGCCGTGGGCGGGACTTGAACCCGCATGCCCTTAGAGCACTACCCCCTCAAGATAGCGTGTCTACCAATTTCACCACCACGGCGCCGTTTTTATTCTGGAATATCTGATGTCGAATTTTGTTGCACTGGTTGAACAAGTGGTGCTGTTACAGGTGCTGTATTGTCTTCGTTTGATTGTGTTGTTGGTACAACATCATCAATGATGTTAAATTCATTGGTTGAAGTGACGCTAGGTTTGCTACCTAAATTTGATAGTAAGATGCTTATCACAAAAAACAAAATACCCAATAGTGTTGTAGCACGGGTTAAAAAATTCCCACTTCCTGAAGAGCCGAATAAAGTTGCCGATGCGCCTGCACCAAAAGATGAGCCCATATCTGCACCTTTGCCTCGTTGTATTAGAACTAATCCAATGATAACAATTGCAATAATTAAATAGATTATAATTAAAAACTCGTACATTTCAACCTGTCAATTTTATGTGTTATACAACAGAATTTATTGATGCGAAATATTAGCGAAAGACAGAACAACAAGCAAGTAAAATTTAAGATATCATTGATATGTTTTGAACATTTATCCAATTTAATAAGTAAAAACACGCTATTTATAGCTGAAAATTATCTTTTTACATAAAGTATTATTGCTTTATTAAAAAATAAACTCATTGGAACTTTCTTCATTTTATAATTTCACTATTTTTCATAATCGATTGTATGTTTTGGAGGAAAACCAGTATAATGTCGCCATATTTATATAGTTCGCATTGATTTTATGAAATTTATTGTTAAGCTCTTTCCTGAAATCACCATTAAAAGTGATTCTGTCCGTTTACGCTTTATTAAAATATTAACGAGCAATATTCGCAACATTTTAAAGCATCACATCGAAAATGTTGCTGTTATTCGTCATTGGGATTTTATTGAGGTTCGTCCAAAGGTTGAAAATAGCGAGGCTCAGATACTTGAGCTATTAACACGTATTCCAGGTATTCATCACATTCTAGCTGTTGATGAACTTACCTTTGTTGACGTTCACGACATATTCGAAAAAGCATTAAATTATTATGCACCATTAATTGAAAATAAAACCTTTTGTGTGCGAGTTAAACGCCGCGGAAAACATGACTTTACTTCAATTGATGTTGAACGCTATGTTGGCGGTGGGCTTAATCAACATGTTGTGTCGGCTAAAGTGAAATTAACTAACCCTGATATCACCATTAACCTTGAAATTGACAAAGACAAATTACTACTAGTCAAAGGGCGACATGCTGGGATTGGTGGTTTTCCAACAGGCACACAGGAAGATGTTTTATCGCTCATATCAGGTGGTTTTGATTCTGGCGTATCAAGTTACATGTTAATGCGTCGCGGTAGTCGGGTGCATTATTGCTTTTTTAATCTAGGTGGAAAAACTCACGAAATTGGTGTCAAACAGATGGCTCATTATTTATGGGAGCGATTCGGAAGTTCGCATAAAGTGCGTTTTATAGCCGTTGATTTTTCTGATGTTGTGGGTGAAATACTTGAAAAGATTGATGATGGGCAAATGGGGGTCATTTTAAAAAGAATGATGATCCGCGCCGCATCGAAAATTGCTCAACGTTATAATGTCGAAGCGCTTGTCACAGGCGAAGCATTGGGGCAAGTATCGAGCCAAACACTAACTAATTTACGATTAATTGATAATGTAAGTGATACATTGATTTTACGTCCACTTATCACGCACGATAAAGAAACAATTATCAATCTTGCACGTCAAATAGGCACTGAAGACATTGCTAAAACAATGCCAGAATTTTGTGGTGTTATATCCAAAAGTCCAACGGTTAAAGCTATCAAAGAAAAAATTGAAGCTGAAGAGTTGAATTTTGATTTTGCCATTTTAGATAAAGCCGTTGAGAATGCTGAAAATATCGATATTCGTGAAATAAATAAACAAACTAACACCACAATTACCTTGGTTGAAACGGTTACGATGCTTAATCCAGATGATGTTGTTATCGACATTCGCTCTCCGGAAGAGCAAGAAAATAATCCACTCATATTGAGCGACAATGACATCAAACTTATCCCATTTTATAAGTTAGCAACGAAATTTGGGGATTTGGATCAATCAAAACAATATTTGTTATATTGTGAACGAGGCGTTATGAGTAAATTACAAGCACTTTATTTAATTGACCAAGGTTTTAATAACGTAAAATATTTTGCATATAAAACTTAACAATACTTTACTATATTATTGGTATTTTTTACATATATAATGGGCGTTATATATGGAAATTGTATTGGTTATTAAGGTAAAAAGTATCAAAAATGTATTATATAAAGAGGACTGTAATGAGCAGTAAATTACTTGTAGTTGATGATGATCCTGAAATTGCTTTATTATTGCGCGAACTACTTGAATTAGAGGGATATCAAGTTGAAGTAGCCAACAATGGTATTGAAGCTTTAGAGAAGTTTGACAGCACAATAGATCTCATCTTACTTGATATTATGATGCCTGAAATGAATGGATTTAGTGTATTGTCTCAACTTAGAGGTAAGTTTACTGTTCCTGTTATATTTTTAACGGCTAAAGATAATGAGTATGATAAAGTTATTGGGCTTGAACTAGGTGCTGATGACTACATCTTAAAGCCATTTAATGATAGAGAGCTTATTGCTCGAATTAATGCACTTTTACGCAGAACTCATTGGGATAATATTATTGATGAAGATTTAAGTAAACCGAATCAATATACTATTGATAAACTGAATGTAAATCGAAAGCAACAATCAGTCTATTTTGATAACAAATATATCGGATTAACGGGCATGGAGTTTCAAGTGTTAATTAAACTCCTTGAAAATGCAGGTAAAATAATTTCGCGCGATACATTAAGTGAAACAGTTTTAGGCAAAGAGTTTGTTCCACTTGCTCGATCGATTGATGTTCATGTTTCTAATTTACGAAAAAAACTTCCGCCTAGGAGTGATGGTTTGCCGTGGATTAAAACATTACGTTCTAAAGGTTATTTATTTGTCATTGATCAAAATGATGATTTGTTGCAAGGCTAAGATAATATTTATATGAAGGTCAGTTAAAAATGTGGCTTTTTGATCGCCTAACAATTAGAATTTTTACTATATTTTTACTGACTATAGCGTTTTTTCTCATGTTAATTATGGTGTTACCAAGTCTTGATTCTCGAAATTTGACTTATTTGGCAAATAAAGATAAAGAAAGTGGTAACCTATTAGCTAACCAAATTGAACATGATCTTGTTAAAATACCTAAAGATAGCTTTCGGTGGTGGATGCGTTTCATCGTTGCTATGGATAGTCATCAAAAACCAGGGCAATCTTTATTTATTGTTACACCTAATGAACAAATCATTACAGCTGAAACTAAAAATATTGATTTAATCAAAAATTTCAGTGAAAAATCGCATAATGTTGCCGATCCAGCAAGAAAAATCTATGATTCTCAAGAAATTATAGGACCTTTTTTACTTCATTATGCTAATGCAGAATATCAACTATATATTTTGCAACAAGCCACAGATACACAATCTCAATTTGTTAACTTCATCTTTGATCACCCTTTGCTATTATTAACCTTGACTATGCTTGCAAGTTCTCCATTTTTACTTTGGTTATCTTGGAGTATAGCTAAACCAGCACGACGCTTAAAACAAGTAGCAGATCAAGTAGCAAAAGGAAATTTACAAGAAAGGCCAGAGCTTGAACAAATCGGATCGTCTGAATATAAAGCAACGGGGGCTAGTTTTAACCACATGTTAAGGGAACTAAAGCGAATGCAAGATGTGCAACAGCGCTTGTTTTCTGACATTTCTCACGAATTACGTACGCCTTTAACTCGCCTACAACTTGCGACCTCGTTATTGCGACGCAAACAAGGTGAAAGTAGCGAAGTTGTACGAATTAATAATGAAGCATTAAAACTTGATTCAATGATTGGGGATTTGCTCTTATTGGCAAGACAGCAATATGACAATAACGAAATTAGAGAATTTAATAAAATTAATGTACTATTTAAACAAGTGCTTGATAACGCCAGTTTTGAAGCAGAACAGATAGGGAAAACATTTTCAGTCGCAACGCCACCAAATAGCCAGACCATATTATGCTATCCCACAGCCCTATGTAGCGCGCTTGAAAACGTGATTCGTAATGCATTTCGTTATTCAAATAAAGAAGTTATTATCAATTTTACGGTACAACAACAAAAAATAACCATAACCATCGATGACGATGGCCCTGGTGTTTCAGAAAGTGAACTTGAGCAGATTTTTAGGCCATTTTACCGCACAAGCGAAGCTCGCGACCGCGAATCAGGCGGAACAGGGCTAGGGCTTGCTATTGTCGCTAATGCCATCATCCGCGATCACGGCACTGTCAAAGCAGAAAAAAGTCACCTTGGTGGACTGAGAATTGTGATAATATTACCAATTCATAAATATTAAAAATAGAAGAGAAAAGTTTTGTCCACATCAGCTTTAAACATCGTTTTATTTGAACCCGAAATTCCAGCCAATACTGGTAACATTATTCGTCTATGTGCTAATACAGGCTTTAACTTACATATTATTGAGCCTATGGGATTTTTTTGGGACGACAAAAAGTTAAGACGAGCAGGACTAGATTATCAAGAATTTGTGGATGTAAAACGCTACAAAAACTTTAACTGCTTTATGGACGAAAACCAAATAGACCTACAAACTCAACTTTATGCACTAACCACAAAAGGACAAAAACCACATAGCGAAGTCAATTACAAACCAAATGACTTTTTAATATTTGGTCCCGAAACCCGAGGTTTACCTGCAACCATACTCGACTTATTACCCCAAAACAAAAAAATACGCATTCCCATGCTAGCAACAAGCCGCAGTATGAATTTATCTAACTCGGTAGCGGTTGTGGTATACGAATCGTGGCGCCAATTAAATTACTTAGGTGCAAAATAGAGTATTCACTTTCAAAAAAACTAATTCCATAAAAAGTTGGTCAGGAAAGGCATTGATTTTATTGAAGTTTTTGTTTTGCTATTTTTAAGCTAAATCAATCACTTACACAACCTAAGCAAGGTTCCGGCATACAAAAAATCAACAAAACTACGAATAGCATATTTTAATAACAGCCGTTTAATCACCTAAAAATTGGTCAGAAAAGGTACTGATTTTATTAAAGTTTTTATTTTGTGTTTTTTTTATTTAAAAACTCCGCCAAAACCATTCCCCAAAACACACCACCAAAAGATCAACATTATACACTTAACAAAAATTTACAAATTTTTAACAAAAAAAGTAGCGCATTATAAATCAACCGGTTATAATTTAAGCGCTTTAAAGCAAAGGAAAGCTCGTTAGTGAGCAGTTAGTTATAAAAAAATGTAAATAAAACAAAAATTTACTTGACAGGACGATCGAAATGCATTACCATGTATGGCACATGGCACATGGCACATGGCCTGCCAAACCTATGCCCTAAATCTTTTTCAATTTCACTGTAGTCGAAATCAGGCACAGTTCTTATTTTCATCACCGAAGTTATCGAGTTCATCGAGTTCATCGCGTTTGGCGAGGTTGCCGAATTTATCGCGGTCTTCGGGCTTGGCATTATTGCCGAGGTTATCGTTGTGGTTAAGTTTTTTACTTAGCTTACTTAGTTTTTCTAATTTTTCTATCTTACTTAGGTTAGCTGGTTTATTTAGGTTATCTAAATTACCAA
Source organism: Gilliamella sp. X-23 (assembly GCF_057063545.1). Taxonomy (NCBI): domain Bacteria; kingdom Pseudomonadati; phylum Pseudomonadota; class Gammaproteobacteria; order Orbales; family Orbaceae; genus Gilliamella; species Gilliamella sp. X-23. The sequence continues at coordinate 98,447 of NZ_JBXSQG010000002.1, read as the reverse complement.
GCTTACCTAGATTCTTGTTATTCTTCTTCGTGCTGCTCTTATTGTCATATACACAGAGTTCTGTGGCATTAACGGCGCATACATCAAGAGTCATTGAAGGTACTCCGCCATATTTAACGTTCGACGGTGGTCGAACAAAGGTAACAGATGCAGACAGTTTGTTGTCTATTAGGTTGCAGGATGGTCGGGTTATCACGCCATCTACTAATCCATCAAGTGCAGCAAATCCGATAAGTTTGCCGTATGTGGGGAGTAATTTAGGCCATATAGCAATGGTCATTCCTTCGTCACAAAGTTCAATTAGTATAAATGATTTGGTTGTTCAGGGTAATTGGGGAGATGATGATGGAGATGGACAGGGTACAAGTGGTGTTACCGCATCGGGGAGTATATCGGTATCGTTTACGGATAAGGATGGCAATACGGTTAATCGTAGTGATGCATTGGATATATGTAATGCTCCTTATAGGGTAAGGTTAGTAAGTACAGAAGGACGTTTAACTACTCAGTATGGAGTGCCAAGGAGTAGTAGTTTTAGTGGAGCTACGGTGGATTATTATATCAAGCCGTATAACACTGTTGCTCGTATTTGTCACGCAAGGCCGAATCTTACTTATGGCATAATCTATCGCGCCGGCCCATCTAACATATGGTCTCCTACAAAAGGTTTTTTAGTTCAGTCAACAAGTCCATCATCTTACAACCGAAACTTTCCGACAATGGGTGCTGATGGGTTGTATTTTGATTTGCACATAGAAGGAGTCGATGCAAGTCAGTTGACGTGGTCTGTTGTCACGAATGGTAGTATAAAAGCAACGGTAAGTTGGAGGCAGCCAAATCAAGGCAAAAACGAAGATGAATGGATTAAAGATAAATCCAGTTATGTCACACGGGTAACGTTAAGCGGTCCTAGGGCGGATAGCACTCAGGTACAGTCAGCTACTCCTAATCCATTGATTGTGCCATCTTTGCCACAGACGTTTGAGTTAGTCGGTAGGGATGGTCGTGGTAATGAGGTGAGGTATGGATTTGTGTTAAAGCAGTGGTTCGTCCATCGGGGTGGTGAATTCGATACTCCGTCTAACCACTCATCTTGGTGTAGTCGTTTGGGTTATCGTATTGCTAGGGTAAGTGATTTAACCAATGCAGTCAGAACAGATTTTCCTAGTATTTCTATTGCCACGCCGTCATCAGGTTATAATGGTTACTCGCGACAAATAGGTGCAGGATTTTTTTCTGAGTGGGGTTGGATGGACAAATACACTAATGCAGGCTTCGCCAACTACTTCTACTGGACGAGTGACTCGGTAGGTAATAATCAGTTCTATGTCAACTCGACCGACGGCTACATCACTTACAACCACATATTCTATAAAAGCAATGGCGTTTGCGTCACACCTTAGCTTTTGATATTTAATCCTTGGGCCGCGGGGGCGGTTATGGTGCTTGAGAGGGCAATCTAACAAAGAATAAAGCCCCCGCGTCAGTTGGGGCATTTTCCCTTCGGGTTGTGCTGTTGCGGCGAAGCCACAATAGCGCCGCCCCCGCCGCCAACGCTGAAAGGTGGTTGGCAGTCCTAGTGATTACACTGTGGCGGTTTAAATGTGTGCTCTATTTATAGTGCAACAAGGTTTCGGACGTTTTGACCTTTAGTGAACAAAATAGCTACAGTGACCACGTCCAAGCAAAGGAAATTAAAGCGAATTCCCTTTGCAATCCCACGCTTTGGCTGCAGAATGTGGCCTGCGGCACTACTCGTATCATCCTGATACTCGCCTCTACGAGGCCATCTTCGCTGTGCTCAGATGTTCAAATTTATTCCAGACAAATTTGTCAGACACACCACAAACACGCCAAACATCCCTGTTTGGCGTGCTAACCTCGCTCTGTTGTCGGCACATTCTGACGCCGGAATAAGACAAATAACATAATCTTAGGTGTTTTGAGTGAATTGTTTTTTGTTAAAAGTAATGTAATTACATCCAAAAAGTGGTCAGGAAAGGTATTGATTTTATTGAAGTTTTTGTTTTGCTATTTTTAAGCTAAATCAATCACTTACACAACCTAAGCAAGGCACTACAACTAACAACTCAACAAAATCCCAATCTTACCACTTAACAAAACTTTACAAATATTTAACAAAAAAGCTAGCGCATTATTAATCAACCGGTTATAATTTAAGCGCTTTAAAAGCAAGGGAAAGCTCGTCAGTCGAGCGGTTAATTATAAAAAATGTAAATAAAACAAAAAATTACTTGACAGGATAATCGAAATGCGTTACCATGTATGGCACATGGCACATGGCACATGGCCTGCCAAACCTATGCCCTAAATCTTTTTCAATTTCACCGTAGTCTAAATCAGACACAGTTCTTATTTTTATCACCGAAGTCATTTCGCGTAGCGAAATCGACGCCGTCATCGCGGTTTTTTCAGGCGATGTTCTCGGCGGGCTCTTCGACAACCTCTTCGGCAAAATTATCGTCGATATCCAAGTGGTTATTAAGACCGCCATTACTATCCAAACCGCCATTATGGTTTAGACCTTCATTGTTATCTAAATCGGCATTGTTCTTTGCGGCATTGTTGTTATTGTCATATACGCAAGGAGTACAGGCGTTAACGGCACATACATCAAGGGTCATAGAGGGGAGTGCGCCGTATTTAACATTCAATAATGGTCGAGAAAAGGTCACAGATACAAATAGTTTGTTGTCTATTAGGTTGCCGGATGGTCGAGTCATCACACCATCAACTAATCCATCAAGTGCTACAAATCCGATAAGATTACCTTATGCAGGAAGTACTTTGATTGATATAGATATGTTGGTGCCATTATCAGTCCGTCAATCCAATGGTGCCTATACAGTGAGTTTAAGTGATGTGGTCACTGTGTATGATAGTTGGCGGGATGATGATGGAGATGGACAGGGTCCAAATGGTGTTACTGCTACAGGGGATATATCTGTATCGTTTACGGACAAAAATGGCGATACCGTCAGTCGTATTGATACATTAAGTAAATGTCGTGCACCTTATAAGATAACATTAAGAAGTACTGGAGGAAGTTTAACTACTCAGTATGGAGTGCCAAGGAGTAGTAGTTTTAGTGGAGCTACGGTGGACTATTATATTAATCCGTATGCTGATACTGGTATTTGTAGCTTTGTCTCGTACGCAAGGCCAAATCTTTCTAGCGAATGGGGTTCTACAAAAGGTTTTGCAACTGTGTCAACGAATCCATCATATTACGCCCATAATTTTCCTACAACGGGTGCTGATGGGTTGTATTTTGACTTAGAGATGCCTGCTGGAGTCGATGCAAGTCAGTTGACGTGGTCTCCGGTCACTCGTGGTGGAATAACGGCTACGGTGACAAATGTAGCAGCTAATGATAGTTGGATTCCTAGTGTTGATAGAGGAAAAATTGTCGCACGAGTTAAGTTAAGTGGTCCTAGGGCTGATAGTACTCAGATAAATTCAGATAATCCTAGTCGGCTTACACGTCCATCTTTGCCACAGAAGTTTGAGTTGGTGGGTAGGGATAGAAGTGGTAATGAGGTTCGTTATGGATTTATGTTATGGAAGTGGTTCGTCAATCGGGGCTATAAATACGCTAGTCAGTCTGAGCAGTCATCTTGGTGTAGAATTTTGGGTTATCGTCTTGCTAGGGTAAGTAATTTAACTAACGCGAAGTGTGGTGTGGGTAATTATTTCCCATGTATAAATGGCGTAGATGGCGCTACGCCTCATTCATTAAGTAATAGTTTCATGCGTCACATAGATGCAGGATTTTTCACGGAGTGGGGCGAAGTGTTCAGCTACGCTGATGCGGGCTTCATCAACCACTACAATGGCTACTGGACGAGTGACGCTCCAGGTAGCTATAGCTTCGTTGTCTCCCCGTGGGGCGGCGACGTTACCCTCCGCAGCGTTTCCGAGGTCGGCCCTGCTGTTTGCATCGCACCTTAGTTTTTAGCGTTTAGTCCTTAATCCTTGGGCCGCGGGGGTGGTTATGGTGCCTGAGAGGACAATCTAACAAAGAATAAAGCCCCCGCGCAAGTTGGGGCACTTCCCTTAGGGTTGCGCAGTTGTGGCAAAGCCACAATAGCGCCGCCCCCGCCGCCGGCGACGCTGAAAGTGTCGATGGCAATTCTAGTGATTACGCTGTGGTGGTTTAAATTCGTGGTCTATTTATAGTACGGCAAGGTTTCGGACGTTTTGACCTTGGGTGAATAAAATAGCTACAGTGACCACGTCCGAGCAAAGGGAATTAAAGCGAATTCCCTTTGCAATCCCACGCTTTGGCTGCAGAATGTGGCCTTCGGCTGCCCTCCGCCGGCGCTCGGTCTTAACGCACCGTTTGTGGACGCGCTCCAAGCGCACCACAAACTCGCCAAACATCCCTGTTTGGCGTGCTAACCTCGCTCTGTTGTCGGCACATTCTGACGCCGGAATAAGACAAATAACATAATCTTAGGTGTTTTGAGTGAATTGTTTTTTGTTAAAAGTAATGTAATTACATCCAAAAAGTGGTTAGGAAAGGTATTGATTTTATTGAAGTTTTTGTTTTTGTATTTTCAAGGAAAATCAATCGCTTAAACAACCTAAGCAAAGCGCCGACATACAACAAATCAACAAAACCACGAATAGCACCCCAATAACAGCAATTTAACCGCTCCAACCCCTTTTTTTAACGACAATTTAAAATTAAATAAAATCAATAAATTATAAAACAGCTCAAAAAAAGAATTTTCAAAGATGAAATTGTTGTTTATCTTTATACAGCAAGATTTATCAAATCTTGAGCTCTACCTTAACGCCGTGTAGGCGGTTTAGAAATTTCCAGTTAAAACGCTCAAACAGAGACCACGCCTTAACGCGTGCAGGCGTTTAATTAAAATAAATTATATAATTATAAAAACATAATATCTTCCAAAAAAGATGGTTGTGTTGTTTGTTTTATTCCGGCGTCAGAATGTGCCGACAACAGAGCGAGGTTAGCACGCCAAACAGGGATGTTTGGCGAGGCTATGCTTCGCTTGGAGCGAATCATAGCCGGTGCGTTAAGACCGAGCGCCGGCGTCGGGCAGCCGAAGGCCACATTCTGCAGCCAAAGCGCGGGATTGCTAAGGGAATTCGCTCTAATTCCCTTAGCTCGGACGTGGTCACAATAGCTATTTTGTCCACCCAAGGTCAAAACGTCCGAAACCACCGCACCTAATTCATTCTATCCACCAACCCAAAAAAAGACCTGATTTTCCGCCAAAAATCGGTCAGAAAAGGTGTTGATTTTATTAAAGTTTTTTGGGCTGTTTTTTAACAAAAAAAACCTTATAAAAACACAATAACCCATCCCAAAAACGATGGTTATGTTGTTTGTCCTATTCCGGCATCAGAATGTGCCGACAACAGAGTGAGGTCGGCACGCCAAACAGGGATGTTTGGCGAGTTCTGCTGCGTCTGGAACGACAAATTTGTCTGGAACAAATTTGAACATCTGAGCACAGCCGAAGATGGCCTCGTAGAGGCGAGTATCAGGATGATACGAGTAGTGCCGCAGGCCACATTCTGCAGCCAAAGCGTGGGTTGTTAGGGAATTCGCTTTAAATTCCCTAACTCGGACGTAGTCACGATAACTATTTTGTTCACCCAAGTCCAAAACGTCCGAAACCACCGCACCCAATCCATCCTATTCACCAAAACAAAAAGGCCTGATTTTCCGCCCAAAAATCGGTCAGGAAAGGTATTGATTTTATTAAAGTTTTTTTGGTGATTTTTAACCAAAAATACCCCAAAACCCAATTAAAAAGCCCGCTTATAACAAGCGGGCTTATACTAATATCTAATTTAATTTTAATTTAAACTACAACAACCTTCAAACTTCCAAATAACTCAAAATACCTTCAGCCGCTTTGCGCCCTTCACTAATCGCCGTTACCACTAAATCCGACCCCCGAACGGCATCGCCACCGGCAAAAATTTTAGCATTACTCGTTTGGTAACCGTTAGCTTCTGGCGCAATGATTCGACCTTGTGCATCAAAATTAACCCCTTGTTCTTCCAACCATGGCATAGCATGTGGCTTAAATCCAAATGCCATTACCACTGCATCGGCAGGGAGGACAAATTCTGAACCTTCAATTATGACTGGCGAACGTCGACCTTTTGCGTCGGGCTCGCCAAGCTCGGTTCGGACCATTTTTACGCCTGTCACTTGCCCAGTGCTGTTAATTTCAATGCTTAGTGGTTGTACATTAAATTGAAACTGTGCGCCTTCTTCTTTGGCGTTTTTTACTTCTCGCTTTGAGCCTGGCATATTGGCTTCGTCTCGGCGATAAGCACAAGTGACTTCGGTAGCGCCTTGGCGAATCGAGGTACGTACACAGTCCATTGCCGTATCACCACCACCAAGCACAACCACACGTTTATTTTTCATGTCAATGTAAGGCGTATCTTGGCTTTGTTGATGTTGCATGAGGTGCTTGGTATTGGCAATTAAAAATGGTAGTGCATCGTAAACACCATTAGCCTCTTCGTTTTCAAGTCCTGCTCGCATTGATTGATAAGTACCTGCACCAACAAATACGGCATCAAATTCATTGATTAAGTCGGCTAATTGCACGGTTTTGCCTACTTCAGTATTTAGTCTGAATTCAATGCCCATTTCGGTAAATATGCGGCGTCGGTTAATGAGTACTTCTTTGTCTAATTTGAAAGCAGGGATACCAAATGTCAGTAATCCGCCAATTTCAGGGTGACGGTCAAACACCACTGGTGTTACACCATTGCGCACTAAGACATCAGCACATGCAAGGCCTGCTGGGCCTGCACCAATAATGGCGACTTTTAGCCCTGTTTGTTCAACATTCGATAGGTTGGGTTTCCACCCCATTTTAAAGGCTTCATCAGTAATATAACGTTCAATATTTCCAATGGTAACCGCACCAAATTCGGCATTTAAGGTGCAAGAGCCTTCACAAAGGCGATCTTGTGGACAGACTCGACCACAAACTTCCGGCAGGCTGTTGGTTTGGTGCGAGAGTTCTACCGCTTCTAGAATTTTACCTTCGTTAACCAGTTTTAACCAATTGGGAATATAGTTATGTACAGGGCAGCGCCATTCACAATAAGGATTACCACAAGCTAGACAACGATCGGCTTGTGCTTGTGATTGCGAGGCAGAAAAGCCCTCATAAATTTCAACAAATTCAATTTTGCGGATGTTTAACGATTTTTTAGGCGGATCAACACGTTGTAAATCGATAAACTGATAAACATTTTGACTCATTTTCGTGTTCTCCTTACTGTGCTTGAACGCGCAGTTCTGCCGATGAGCGACTGCGGTGTCCAAGTAATGCTTTGACATCACTGGATTTTGGTTTGACTAGGGCAAATTGTTTAGCAAAATTGTCCCAATTGGCCAAAATATTTTCGGCTCGTGATGAGTGGGTTAGTTGAGCATGTTCCATAATTAAACCTCGAAGGTGTTCTTCATGAATGGCGTAATTTGCGACGTTTAGCATTTCGACCAGCTCTTTGTTGATGCGTTTGTGTAGTTCGCCATCTTCATCTAAGATATAAGCAAACCCACCTGTCATACCCGCACCGAAGTTGACCCCTGTTTTTCCAAGTATACAAACAATACCGCCTGTCATATATTCACATCCATTATCACCAATGCCTTCAACAACGCTGATGGCACCGGAATTACGTACGGCAAATCGTTCACCTGCTCGGCCGGCGGCAAATAATTTGCCACCTGTTGCGCCATATAAGCAGGTGTTACCCGCGATGGTTGCTTCATGACTTAAAAATGCCGAGCCTTGCGGTGGGCGAATGACAATGCGTCCACCAGCCATGCCTTTACCAACATAGTCGTTGGCATCGCCAGTTAGGGTTAGATCGACACCACCAGCATTCCATACACCAAAACTTTGCCCCGCCGTGCCGTTGAAGTTTAGCGAGATCGGATCGGTGACTAAGCCTTGATCGCCATATTTTTGAGCAATATAGCCTGATAGGCTTGTGCCAACCGAGCGATCGGTGTTTTGAATGTCAAAATAGAAGCTTTTGCTTTGACGGTTATCAACAAATTGTTGTGCTTGTGTGAGGATCTCTTTATTGAGTACCCCTTTATCAAAGGGTTTGTTATCTTCTATGCAGTAAACCGGTTTGCCTTCAAGTGGGGTGGCGGTTTTTAGCAGTCCAGATAGATCTAGTTTTTGTTGTTTCGCAGTGATGCCGTCAAGTTCTAATAATAAATCAGTCCGTCCGATTAAATCGACAATTCGACTTACGCCTAGTTCTGCCATCACTTCCCGTGTATTACGTGCAATAAAGCGGAAGTAGTTCATGGCTTTTTCTGGCAGGCCATGATAGTGCTCGCTACGTAATTTTTCATCTTGTGTTGCAACACCTGTTGCACAGTTATTAAGGTGACAAATACGAAGATATTTACAACCCAATGCGACCATTGGACCAGTTCCAAATCCGAAGCTTTCCGCTCCTAAAATGGCAGCTTTGACAATATCGGTACCAGTTTTTAATCCACCGTCAACTTGTAGACGGATTTTGTGGCGTAACCCATTGGCGACTAAGGATTGTTGTGTTTCAACCAGTCCAAGTTCCCACGGTGAGCCGGCATATTTAACCGACGTTAATGGGCTAGCACCGGTTCCCCCGTCATAGCCAGAAATGGTGATGAGGTCAGCATAAGCTTTAGCAACACCGGTTGCAATGGTTCCAACCCCAGGTTCAGATACTAATTTGACCGAAATCATTGCGTTAGGGTTAATCTGTTTAAGATCAAAAATAAGTTGTGCCAAGTCCTCAATTGAATAGATGTCGTGATGAGGCGGCGGCGAAATCAATGTGACACCCGGTACCGAAAAACGTAATTTTGCTATATACGGTGTGACTTTATCACCAGGTAGCTGACCGCCTTCACCCGGTTTTGCTCCTTGTGCGACTTTAATTTGAATAACATCAGCATTCATTAAGTAACTTGGCGTTACGCCAAAACGGCCTGATGCAACTTGTTTTATGCGTGAAACTTTTATGGTGTTGTAGCGTGCTGGATCTTCACCACCTTCACCTGAATTGGAGAAACCTCCGAGTGTATTCATGGCTTCGGCAAGCGATTCGTGCGCTTCAGGGCTCAGCGCACCAATTGACATGGCGGCTGAGTCAAAGCGTTTGAATAGCGATTCTTCAGGTTCGACTTGTTCCAGTGGAATAGCTGCATCTTTAGGGGGATTGAGCTTTAATAAATCACGTAATGTAGCAATAGGGCGATTATTGACGATATCAGTATAACGTTTGTAATCGTCATAATTGCCATTATTGACCGCTTTTTGTAGTGACTGCACCACATCAGGGTTATAGGCATGATATTCGCCACCATGAACAAATTTAAGTAGTCCACCTTGTTCTAATGGTTTTCTTTTTAACCATGCACTTTTCGATAAGTTAAATTGGTCTTGCGTAAAATCATCAAAATTAGCGCCACTAATACGGCTAGTAACACCTTGGAAACAAAGTTCAACCACATCCTTATGTAATCCAACCGCTTCAAACAGTTTTGAGCAGCGGTAAGAGGCAACGGTTGATATCCCCATTTTAGACATGATTTTGTATAGGCCTTTATTAATCCCATTGCGGTAATTAAGAATTGCTTCGCGATAAGATTTATTTATTGTGCCATTATCGACCATTTGACCTAAGGTTTCATAGGCTAAGTAAGGGTAAATTGCTGTTGCTCCAAAACCAAGCAGTACTGCAAATTGATGTGGGTCACGACAACTTGCGGTTTCAACAATGATATTGGCATCACAACGTAAATTCTTTTCAACTAAACGCTGTTGTACAGCACCCACCGCCATTGGTGCCGGAATTGGTAAGCGATCGGCCGCGATGTTTTTATCTGATAAAATCAGTAATACTGTACCATTACGAACTTTTGCCTCGGCATCACCACATAATTGTTCAATGGCATCACGTAAGCTGCCATCAATGTCATAGGTGATGTCTAATGTTTCTGATTTGTAGTAACGCGATTCTAACGCGGTTAATTGTTGTAAATCAGAATAAACTAAAACTGGATATTTAAATGCCACACGATGCGCTTGACCTTCTGCTTCGGCAAATACATTCATTTCTCGACCGATGCTGGTTGAAAGTGACATAACATGCGCTTCACGTAGTGGATCGATAGGCGGATTTGTGACCTGTGCAAATTTTTGGCGGAAATAATCATAAATTAAACGAGGTCTACTTGATAATACGGCAAACGGCGTATCATCACCCATTGAGCCCGTGGCTTCTTGCCCATTTTCACCGAGTACACGAATGCATTGGTCAAGTTCTTCAGCGCTATAACCAAACTGTTTTTGATAAGTGGCAAGTAACGTGTCGTCGTAATTGCGTGAACCAATGTTATCATCAGGTAGGTTTTCAAATGGTATTAGCTGTTTAACATTTTTTGCCATCCATTCTTTATAAGGATGACGTTTTTGTAAATCGTTGTCTGTTTCAGACGATTGTAGTATGCGACCTTCTTCGGTATCAATAACTAATAATTCACCCGGACCAACACGACCTTTAGTGACGACTTCGTCAGGTTGGTAGTCCCAAATACCAATTTCAGAGGCGCAGGTAATAAGTTTGTCTGTCGTTATTACATAACGTGCAGGACGTAATCCATTACGGTCTAAATTACATGCCGCATAACGTCCATCAGACATGACAATACCCGCAGGTCCATCCCAAGGCTCCATATGCATTGAGTTGAAATCGAAAAAGGCACGTAGGTCTTCGTTCATGTCAGGGTTATTTTGCCAAGCAGGGGGAACAAGCAGGCGCATAGCTCGTACAATATCCATTCCACCAACAAGGAATAGCTCTAGCATGTTATCTAATGAACTCGAATCAGAACCAGTGACATTAACAAACGGTGCGGCATCTTGTAAGTCTGGAATGAGTGGCGTTTTAAATTTGTATGAGCGCGCTTTTGCCCATTGTCGGTTACCTTCGATGGTATTGATTTCACCATTATGCGCCAGATGGCGAAAAGGTTGCGCTAATGGCCAACGTGGCACGGTATTAGTTGAGAATCGTTGATGGAATAAACAAATAGCCGTTTCCATGCGGATATCAGCCAAATCTAAATAGAACCGAGGTAAATCTTTAGGCATACATAAGCCTTTATAGATATTGACCTGATTGGAGAAGCTGCAAACGTAAAATGTATCGTCTTTCACCCGTTTTTCAATTCGACGACGCACCATATATAAACGACGCTCTAAATCGATTTTTGTCCAACCGGCAGGGGCGTTGACAAACACTTGTTCTATTTTTGGTAGTGATGATAATGCTATTTCGCCCAGTACGCTTTTATCAATCGGTACTTCACGCCAACCTAGAATAGATAAGGTTTCTTCAGCGAGTTCTTGTTCAACAATCTCGCGGCTTGCTTGTGCTTCTTTTTCGTCTTGGCTTAAAAACAGCATACCAACGGCGTAATTGGTCGCTAATCGCCAACCTGCATCTTGTGCTACTAATCTAAAAAAACGGTCAGGTTTTTGTAATAAAAGACCGCAACCATCGCCTGTTTTTCCATCAGATAAAATGGCGCCACGGTGTTGCATTCTGGCTAAACCGTGAATTGCTGTACGCACCACTTTATGACTTGGTTGCCCTTCAATGTGAGCAATTAGCCCAAATCCGCAGTTATCTTTTTCATGATGCTGGTTATATAACATATCATTGCCTCTAGTTCATCGCTTTTATAATTTGAAAAAGTATAGGCATTAATCCCATATTGGCTATGAAATTAAAGAAAAATCGTATTTTGGTCAAATAAATATTACTTATAAGTCAATCTTTTAATAACTGTTATTGGCGTTATTAATAAAGCTAATAATGGTAATTATTGCTATGATTTTTAATGGTTTTATAAGTCAATACTAGATTTTGGTAATTTTGGTGGATATGTGGGATATAAGTTCTTTTTCTTTTTTGTTAAAAAGTTTCATAAAAAATTGTCTTTTAGTATAAAACATATCGCAAAATTCAATGGCTATTAGTGGTGGTTGTATACTGTTATAATTTATTATCTGTAAATTTTTAATATCTCAATTATGCAAACGAAAATTACAATTGTAGGCGCTGGCGCTGCAGGGCTTTTTTGTGCCGGCTTGCTGGGGCAAAAGGGCTATGATGTTACTGTGATTGATAATGGTAAAAAAGTAGGACGCAAAATTTTAATGTCTGGCGGGGGGAAATGTAATTTTACTAACTTGAATATTGAGGCTAAGCATTATTTGTCCCAAAATCCGCATTTTTGTAAATCGGCATTAAAACGTTATACGCAGTGGGATTTTATTCATTTGGTTAATCAATATCATATCGCTTATCACGAAAAAGAGCATGGGCAGCTGTTTTGTGACGATTCAGCTCAACAGATTGTGAATATGTTAGTTAAAGAGTGTCAAAAAGGTGGCGTGAGTTTTATGTTGCAAACGCAACTTAATGATATTGAATCTGATACTGAGAAATTTAAATTACATACTTCAAAAGGTGTAATTGAGAGTGATAAAGTTATTATTGCAACAGGTGGATTATCTATGCCTGCGTTGGGTATGACGTCGGTAGGATATAAAATTGCCGAAAAATTTGATCTGCCAGTTGTTGCTGTAAAGGCTGGCTTAGTGCCTTTTACACTGCATAAACCTTTGTTAGATGTGCTGTCAACGCTGTCTGGTATTTCGGTGCCGGTTGAAGTGTCGAACTCAAAAATTTGTTTTAAAGATAATCTGTTATTTACTCATCGGGGATTATCAGGTCCTGCCATTTTGCAAATTTCAAGCTATTGGCAAACTGGTGAAGCAATTAAGATTAATTTGTTACCTGATAGGCAATTCGAAACGGAATTTAAACCATTACTTGAAGCAAATCGCAATCAAAATATAAAAAATTGTTTAGCGCAGATTTTACCTAAAAGACTCATTGAAGCATTAATACAATTAAATTTAGTGTCTGATTTAACGGTGAAGCAACTTACTTCTAAACAGCAACAAAATCTTTATGATACTTTGACGCAATGGTCCATTGTCCCTAATGGTACGGAAGGGTATCGTACTGCCGAGGTAACATTAGGTGGGGTAGGTACTGATGCGTTATCATCAAAAACTATGGAGACAAAAAAACAGCCTAATCTTTATTTTATTGGCGAAGTCGTTGATGTGTCAGGTTGGCTAGGAGGGTATAATTTTCAATGGGCTTGGAGTAGTGCTTTCGCTTGTGCTCAAGCGTTTGATTGATTGTTTTGGGGGTGATTAGATTAATCACTAATTACCCCCATTTGAATACGATATTTTTTGACTTTATATTGTAAAGTTGTGCGTGAAATATTTAATATTTTTGCAGCTGTGATAATTTTACCATTGGCTTGATTTAAGGCATCAATGATAAGTTGTCGTTCATAGTTTTCTACTTGTTGGGTTAAGTTGTTTCCATTTGGTGATGTGTTTTGTGTTGTTTTGTCTGGTTTACTGCTGTTCTCGTCCTGATAAAATGAACTATTGAGATCAAATAGCTCTTCATCAAGTGTGATATGCTGTAATTCACCAGGTTTGCTTTGTAATACCATACTTCTGACTATTGCATTTTCAAGCATCCGGACATTGCCAGGCCAAGGAGCTGATATTAGTTGTTGTAGCGCATGTTCGCTGATACCGCTGATGATGATATTTATATCGTTTTTATGCTTATCAATAAAATAACGCGCTAAAACGGGGATGTCTTCTGTTCTGTCGCGTAAAGCTGGGAGCTTTATTAAACCAACGTTTAATCGATAAAACAGGTCGTTTCTCATTTTTCCTGTTTTTAGTAATTCTGCTGGTGATTCGTTCATCGCTGCAACAATACGAACATCAGAATACATTTCTTTATTACCACCTAGTGGCCAATAGGTCTTTTCTTGTAGGAATCGTAATAATTTGCTTTGCATATCTAAAGGCATGGCATTTAATTCATCAAGAAATAAGGTACCACCATTGGCAAGTTCTAAATAACCTTGTCGAGTTTCTGCTCCTGTGAATGCACCTTTGACTGTACCGAATAATGTGCTTTCAATTAGTGTCGTCGGTAATGCGCTACAATTAAGGGATATGAAGGGTTTTTGTCGGCGTTGGCTTGTTTGGTGTATTAAACGGGCAAATAGCTCTTTACCTGTGCCTGTTTCGCCAACAATTAATACAGGAACATCATTTGCACCTAACACATTGGTTTGATCGATAACCTGTTGCATTTTTTGTGAAACAAAAACGATTTCGGGTAATGGCTGTTCTTTGTTTTGGTATAACTTGCTATTTAGGGTAAAAACTTGGTCTTGCAATTGCCTTACAGTAGATAAATTTCGTCCTATTTCTATTGCACCGATAATTTCTTTATTTGTGTTATAAAGTGGCACTGTTGTGTGCATGTAGTCAACAAGCTTGCCGACATGATTGTAATAGCTTTGGTAATTATCTTGATATTCTTTGCCTTGTTGTAGAGCTTGCAGCATGGTGCTGTCTTCTTTTCTCATCTTTGGATAAACTTTGAGTATTGGTTTGCCAATAGCTTGTTCCATCGGATAACCATCTAGTTCTGCACTTTCTTGATTATAATAAATATATTTTCCTTCCTTATTGATAATGGCTATTGGTTGATGGATTAGATCAAAAAAATGTTTAAATATATCTAGCGATTGTAATAATTCAGGATCGATTGTCATGATATTAGTGCCTTTTAATTTTGAATTATTTTTTAAGTCTTGCTTAGGTTAATTTAAATCCTTTTCAACTCTCACTGGAATGACGAATTTTTGTCATAAAGATATATTTTACACTATATGACTAATTTTGTTTGTGGTGATTATTTTTTAACTTTATGATTATTATTTATTTTTTATTTGGCATACTGATTGCATTACAGGTAAGAAGCCATTTTTCTTATTCATTATGTTCTTTTTATGTATTAATTAACTGGAGGTCATATGTCTGACTCAATTATGTCAAATTATAACAAAATACGTACAGATCTTGTAACTAAAGATCGTCGTTTTAGTGCTGAAAGTGGCAAACTATGTTTTGATGGTATTAATTTAGAAAAGTTAGCCGAAAAATATCCAACTCCTTTTTATGTGTTTTCTGAAAAGGAAATTGATCGTAATGTGCAAGAAATCAAAAATGCATTTAAAGCGCATCCAAATACAAAAATTTTCTATGCGTCAAAAACCTGTTCTGTAATGGGCGTGCTTAAAGCGATTAAAGATGCCGGTATTTACGCAGAAGCCAACTCAATGTTTGAAGTGCGTAAATGTTTAGAGATCGGTTTTCCAGGTAGCCAAATTGTTTTCAATGGTGTTGTTAAAAAACCTGTGGATTTAGAATTTGCTATCCAAAATGATCTTTATATTATCAACGTAGATAGTTTATATGAACTTGATATTATTGATGACATATCAAGACGTTTGAAAAAAGTAGCAAATGTTTGTGTGCGTGTTGAGCCAAATGTTCCATCAGCAACTCACGCAGAATTGGTAACGGCTTATCATGCTAAATCAGGTATTGATTTAGAACAAGCAGAAGAGACATGTCGTCGTATTTTGGCAATGCCATATGTGCATTTACGTGGTTTACATATGCATGTTGGTGATCAGGTGCCTGAAGCAGAACCTTTTGCTAAAGCAACGAAGGTTTTAGTTGATGAATCACGTCGCTTAGAAGAAGTGCTTGGTATTAAATTTGATTTAATCAATGTAGGTGGGGGGATTCCTGTTCCATATAAATATGATGAAGAAAATGGTAATCCATTAGAAGATAACATGTATGCAGGTATTACCGCACAAGATTTTGCTGATGCTGTTATTAATGAAGTGCACAAGTGGCGCACTGATGTTGAAATCTGTATTGAGCCTGGTCGTAAAGTAACTGGCTCTGCTGGTGTGCTTGTAACTGAAGTAGCCTGCGAAAAACGTAAAACTAATTACGATTTGGACGGTAATATTGAAGAACATGTTGAATGGAAATTTGTTGATGCAGGCTATAGCGTTTTATCTGATAGTCAACATTTTGATTGGTTCTTCTATGTTTATAATGCCTCTAAAATCAATGAAACACATGATGAATACATCAAATTAGCAGGTCCTTTATGTGATGGTGGTGACTATTTCCACGTTGGTGTTAAAGGCGAAGAATTCTTAATGCCAAAAGACACTCAAATTGGCGATATTGTTGCTTTCCTTGATGCTGGTGCTTATACCATCGAAAGCCAAACTGTTTATAACAATCGTCCTCGTACTTCTGTTGTAATGATAGATAAAGAAGGTAAAGATCGATTGATTCGCCGCGAGGACACTTACGAAGATATGGTTGGGTACGACATCTATTAATCATCAATATCTGGGGCATTTTATGCCCCAGATATTATAAAGTGAGGTTATTATGAGTGATTCTAAAGATTCAAGTTTGCTGGGTATTAAAGACATTGTATTTATGAATGTCATTGCAATACTGAGTTTACGACAAATTCCAAATGTTGCTCCATATGGCGCATCAGCAATGGTACTTTGGTTACTTGCCGCATTTTGTTTATTCTTTCCATTAGCGATGGTGTGTGGTGAACTTTCAACCGGTTGGCCAAAAGATGGTGGGATTTTTGTTTGGGTAAAAGAAGCATTTGGTAAACGTATTGGTTGGATTGTTGTTGTTTGCTTTTTGTTTTCTTGTGTGCTTTTCTTCCCATTAATGTTGCAATTTGGTTTTACTGCAATAGGGTATATGTTTAGTGCTGATTTAGCCCAAAACCAAGTATTTATTGGTGTTGGTTCTATGGTTGTCTTTTGGATTTTGACACTAATGAATATTAGGGGAATGCAATGGACTAAAATTATCAATAGTGTTAGTGCATGGCTTGGTGTATTTATTCCTGCTGCTATTCTTATTGTTTTAGCTATTGTATGGTTGTTAATGGGTCATCCAATGGCAACGAGCTATAGCCATGTTAGTGATTGGATTCCTGATTTAAGCAGTTGGGATACTATCGTATTTTTATCAAGTATGATGTTTGCGTTCGCAGGTCTCGAAGTGGCGCCAATGATTGCTGGACGGACACGTGATCCTCAGCGTGATTTTCCAAAAGCGATGTTGGTTTCAGCTGTTGTAATTGTTGGTATTTATATGGTGGGTTCATGGGCAATTAATACGTTGTTACCTGCAGAAGATACTGATATTGTTGCTGGTGTTATGCAGGCGATGGAAGCTGCTGCCAATGAATTACATATGCCTTGGTTATTACCTGTTATGGCAATTTGTTTATTCTTTGGTGCATTAGGACAAATTAACTCGTGGTTAGTAGGCCCTATTTATATGTTACAAGAAGCATCAAAAGAAGATAATTTGCTTGGTGAACGTATAGGTCGTTTACACCCAGTATATAAAACACCTGCTTTTGCTTTAATTATTCAAGCAATTATTGTGACTGTGCTTTGTTTTTCAACATTTGTGTCACCAAGTATTGCAGCGGCATATTGGATGTTAACAGCACTTACAACAATTTGTTATTTTATTCCGTATTTAGTGATGTTTATTGCGTATTATCGTTTACGCTTTACTCAATCTGATGTACCGCGTAGCTTTAAAATCCCAGGTAAGGTTATGCCGATTGTTTTACCTGCATTAGGGTTTTTATCAACGCTATTTGCTGTAATTTTGGTCTTTATTCCACCAGCCCAAATTGATATGGGAGGGTATGTTGAGTATATCGCCAAAATAGTAGGTGGTGCTGTGCTTGCTATTGGTTTAGCTGAGTGGATTTACTATCGAGCACAAAAACGTAACCGTTCGCAATAGTAACAATATATAGAGGAGTAATTGTATGTACAAACCTATATTAGAAATTGATTTGCGTAAATTAAGAAATAATGCTCGTGTTGAAAAAGAGTTATTAGCTAAACACGGCATTGAAGTGATGGCTGTCAATAAAGTTTTTGATGGCTGCATAGAAACCGCCAAAGCTGTGCTTGACGGCGGTATTGATGTGATTGCCGAATCAAGAACTTACAATTTAAAAAAATTGAAAGAAGCTTTAAATTGTAAAACATGTTTATTGCGTAGTCCTTGTTTAAGTGAAATTAGTGATGTGGTTAAATATGCTGATATTAGCTTAAATAGCGAAAAACAAGTTATTCAAGCACTTTCTGATGAAGCGGTTAAGCAACAAAAAGTTCATCAAGTTTTACTGATGGTAGATATGGGAGATTTACGAGAAGGAATTTGGTTTGAACATATTGATGAAATTATTGATACGGTTAAATTAATTCTTTCTTTACCAGGTGTTGAGCTCTATGGGCTTGGCACCAATTTTAACTGCTATGGTACCGTTTTACCAACAGTAAAAAATGGAGTAGACTTTTTACATATTGCGCGTAAAGTAGAAGAGTCTTGTAATATTAAAATTAAATATTTATCGGCGGGTAATTGTACAAGCTATCATTTATTAGATAAAGGTATTTGGCCTGAAGGGTTGAATCATTTAAGAATAGGTGGATTGCATGAGTTTGGTATTGAGTATGTAGATATGAAATATCTTGATGAATTTCATCATTCAAACAAGCCTGTTGATAAAGCATGTAGTAATTTATATAAATTATATGCGCAAGTTATTGAGGTTAATAGCAAGCCAACGGTTCCTGTTGGTGAGTTAGGTGTAGATGCATTTTTAAACAGTAAAACGTTTGTTGATAACGGTACACGCAAACGAGCACTTCTTGCCTTTGGACGGCAAGATGTACCAGCTGAAAGCTGCGTACCTATCAATGATAAGATTACTGTTTTAGGGCAAACGAGTGATCATACTATTGTTGACATCGAAGATGTTTCTGAAACATTACATGTCGGTGATACGATCGGTTTTGAACTTGATTATACCGCTTTACTTATGGCTTGCCAAACAAATGGTGTAGAAAAACGGTTTATTTATTAATTGTGTTAGCTGCTGGGCAACCAGCAGTTTTTATTGATTATTAGGCGGTTTACATGACAACATCAGAATCACAAGAAAACCCTTATCCCAGTAGTTTAAAGAAAAACTTAAAAAATCGTCATCTTTTGATGATTTCTTTAGGTGGTTCGATTGGTACTGGGTTATTTATCGGTATCGCATCTCCACTTAGTACGGTTGGGCCATTAGGAACTATTATCGCCTATTTAATGGCAGGCTGCATAATGCTTTCAACTATGTTATGTTTAGGCGAGCTTTCTTGTGCATTCCCTCATGCAGGCTCTTTTCAACATTATGCGTTAATGTTTATACCCAATCCAATTTGGAGTTATACAATAGGTTGGTTATATTGGTTAAGTTGGGTGTTATCTATGGCTGCCGATTTGACTGCAGCATCAATGATCGCTAACCAAGTTTTTCCTTCCATTCCTATCTATCTTTTTAGCCTTTTCATTTTAGTTATCATTACGTCAGTGCATTTAATTTCGGTTCGTGCATTTGGCGAAAGTGAGTATTGTTTTTCAACGATCAAAGTATTTGCGATTATTGCTTTTATTTGTATTGGTGTTTATTTACTTTATCATCAATATACCCAAACACAGGTATTGCCAACATTCAGAACAGAGAGTGGGTGGTTTCCCAATGGTTTTTTTTCAATTTTTGTTTGTATGACTATTGTGACTTACTCATTTCAAGGCATCGAATTAATTGGGAATGCTGCAGGTGAAGCGCAATCTCCTCAATCAGTATTACCTAAAATTATTACTGGCGTTGCTTTTCGTGTTATTTTATTTTATGTTTTAGCTATTGCCGTTTTAGCCCTTGTTTACCCATATGGAACAGTACATGATGAAATTAGCCCATTTGTATGGGTATTTAATCAAGCTGGAATTACATTTGCTTCGTATATGATGCTTTTTGTCATTTTTTGTGCAGCTATATCTGCAGCCAACTCAGCAATTTACGCTAGTTCAAGAATGTTATGGTCTATGGCTCAAGATAATTTAGCACCAAAATATTTTTCAGAAGTCAATCAACGAGGTGTGCCAACAAAAGGTATATTATTTATTGCTATTATTGCATTAGTCTCTTTGTTTTCTAAGTACATTGCAGCAGAAAAGCTTTATATTTATTTAGTCGCAAGTACTGGCCAAGTTGGGTGCTTTGCGTGGATTATTATTGCTTGGTGCCAGTATCAATTTCGTCACGGGGTGAATAGTGGTAAATATCCTAAGGAGATGATTAAGTTCAAATCACCATTGTTTCCTTGGCTTGCTGTCATTTCTATTATTATGAATATTGTTATTATTGTTGGAGTGTGGTTTGGTGAGTCGGGTTACTTTATTTTGTTGTCAGAAGTGGTATTAGTTATCGCTATTCTTATCTCTTACTTTTTTTATAAAAAGCGAAATCCAATTAAAAGTTATTAATGTAATTTGTATGTAATCACCTAGCAATATTATTTAAGTGTGATTACATACAATCAGTTTTGAATTATTTTGTTTGGTTATTTTAAAAAGGCGGATATTCCCGTAAATACAACTTGTGCGGCAATGGCTGATATGAGTAATCCTGTTAGTTTTGATAGAATCGCAATGCCTGTATTTTTTAATACTTTTGCAATACTTTTGGCGCATAACAGCATAATGTAAATACCCATTGAGGCAACAAATAGTGAAATAGCACCAACCGTATTTGATACAATTCCAATTGAGCTTGTTCCCATAACGATGATGGTACCAATAGATGCAGGCCCCATACATAGTGGGATAGCAAGTGGGACAACGCTAATATCATCATCACTGTTAATTTTGTTTTTTTCTGGCGAATCGTTCATAAGTGCAACTGCGGTGATAAATAATAATGCTCCTGAACCAATGCGAAATGCATCAAGAGTAAAGCCGAAAACGCTAAACATGGTGTTACCAAAAAAGAATAGTACAATACCAATGATAAAAACAGAACAAGATGTTTTGAGTGCAGTTTTGCGTCGTAGCTGTTCATCATATTGTTTGGTGCCACTTAAAAATGCACTCAAGACAGCAGGCGGCGTCATTAATGCAAATAATTTTACTGTTGTGGACAAAATAGCAAAAATATAGTCAATCATAGCTTATCTTTTATATTAATTTTTTTAACTACGTTAATTTGTCAACGTTATTGCTGCGTTGACATTATTTTTATCATATATAAAAACGGTCACCATAAAGGTGACCATCTTAATCTGATATTTTTATTGATAGCCAATAAAAAATTAGTTAAGGCGCTCTTTAATTCGAGCTGCTTTACCACGAAGTTCGCGTAAGTAGTAAAGTTTAGCTTGACGTACTTGACCACGACGTTTCACAGTAATTGAATCAACAATTGGTGAGTGAGTTTGAAATACTCGTTCAACACCTTCGCCATTCGAAATTTTACGTACTGTAAATGCAGAATGTAAACCACGATTACGAATCGCAATGACGACACCTTCATAAGCTTGAAGACGTTTTTTATTACCTTCAACAACCCATACTTTTACTTCAACCGTGTCACCAGGGCGAAAAGACGGGATGTCTTTTTTCATTTGTTCTTGTTCTAATTGCTGAATAATTGCATTTTTCATAATGTTATCTCTTATGCTAGTTACACTGAAATATTAATCGCTTTGTTTATTACTGTATTCATGTTTAAATTCAGCAAGTAAACATTGCTCTTCATCAGTCAGAGCTAGATTTGCAAGAAGATCTTCTCTTCTTAACCAAGTTCGTCCTAGTGATTGTTTTAATCGCCAACGACGAATCGCTTCATGGTGACCAGACATTAACACATCAGGCACCGCCATTCCATCTAACACCTCAGGCCGAGTATAGTGTGGACAATCAAGTAAACCGTTAGCAAAAGAGTCTTCTTCTGCTGATGATTGATGATTTAATACACCAGGAATAAACCTTGCAAGTGCATCAATCATTGTCATCGCCGGTAATTCACCGCCACTTAACACGTAATCCCCAATTGACCATTCTTCATCAATTTCGGTTTGGATAACGCGTTCATCTATGCCTTCGTATCGTCCACAAATTAAAATTAATTTTTCATTTTGGGACAATTCGCAAACACCTTGTTGGTTTAATTTGCGCCCTTGTGGGGAAAGATAGATTACTTTTGTATCGTCCCCAGCTACTGCTTTTGCCGCATGAATTGCATCTTTTAGTGGTTGTACCATCATTAACATGCCTGGACCGCCACCATAAGGTCTGTCATCAACAGTCTTATGCTTGTCATGCGCAAAATCGCGCGGGTTCCAATAATCTATTGTTAACAGTCCGTTTTTAACTGCTCGACCAGTCACACCATAACAGGTAATGGCTTGAAACATTTCGGGAAAAAGGCTAATAATGCCAATCCACATAGCTTTACCTTACCGATTAAAAAGCAGGATCCCAATCGACCACAATCGTTTTTGTTGTTAAATCTACTTGTTTAATAAATTGATCTTCAACAAAAGGAATCAAACGTTCTGTTGCTCCAAATGCATCTTTTAGATTTGCTTTAACGACCAATACATCATTAGAGCCGGTTTCCATTAAGTCTGTTACCAGACCTAAATCATAACCGTTAATTGTTTTAACTCGACAATCAATGAGATCTTTCCAATAAAAATCACCATTGCTAAGCGCTGGTAATTTTTCTGCATCAACAAATACTTCAGCATTGGTTAATGTATTAGCCTGATCACGATCATCAATGCCTTTGAGTTTCACAATCATGTCATGATTATGCGGTTTAAAGCTTTCTACGATTACTTCTTGCCATTGTCCAGCACGCTGGATATACCAAGGGGTGTAATCAAAAATGTTATCTGGAAATTCTGTAAACGAAAAAATCCTGAGCCACCCACGAATGCCGTAGCTTGAACCAAGTTTACCAACAACAATGAGATTCTCAGTATTCATCATTACAGGACTATTAATTACTAAATTAAGCAGCTTTTTGTGCTTGTTTGATCAATGCGTTAACACGATCAGAAACTGTTGCACCTAAACCAACCCAATGATTTACGCGATCAAGATCTAAACGTAATTCTTCTGCTTTACCTTGTGCAATTGGATTAAAAAAGCCAACGCGCTCAATAAAACGACCATCACGTGGGTTACGGCTATCAGTGACAACTACTTGATAAAAAGGGCGCTTTTTAGAGCCACCACGAGCTAAACGAATAGTTACCATAACATCCTCTTAAATTAAAAAATAATCTTTTTTCTGCCCAACACGGACAAAATCAAAGCCCCAGAATTATACTCTTTCTAGCAAAAAGTGCAATGGCTGTTTCTTATCAATACCGGTAGTAGCTTAAAAAGTATATTTATTGAAAAATAGAATAAATAAACATCCCAACAACTGACCTTGTCGGGATTTTTAAGTCCTAATATCCAATGTAAATATAGGAAAAGCGTTATTCTATATCCATCAATGTAGCACTAAGGCCTTTACCATGCATATCAAGAGCTAAAGAGCATGTAATGCAACCACTTAATGCTTCATAACTACAGGGTTAACGTTGTTCTAGTTTGAACATGGGAATATTGCTATTATCCTCTTTAAATGCCTTTCATTAAAGTGGGTAGTATATTTGATTAGGAAAAAAGAAAGGCAATTATCTTAACAAGCCGAAAACACGTTATAATCTTATTAAGAATAATCATATTAATGATTAATCAATAATTTTTTATGTATACATTATTTTTTTGTTTTTTTCTTTATAAAAGCCCGTTTTAAGACATCAAAGAAACCAAGTGATCTGACCATTTTTTGCCCGTCAACATAAACTCGAATGGCTTTTAATACTTTTTTGGGCTCTTTAGATGCAAAGGTAAAAGTTCCATTTTTCTTTGTCTGAATTGAATAACGGGGAATCCATTTGCCACCCAATAGTACTGATGCAACAACATAATCGATTTCATTCCACGGTATTTGAATATATTTGCGAGGGTCATGCTGGTGGTAAAATTCAAAGGCTTTGTCACCAATCATAATGTTGCCATACTCTGAAAAACCAACGAAAGCAGTTGCTTGAATGGTTAAGTCTACTTTAGTGTTTAATGATTGAGCCATTATTATCCATAAGTAAGTTTGTGTTTTGTAAATTATACTACTATTTAAACCATAAAGTGGGTTGAAAATAGCTACTTTATTGAGGTTTTATAAAAAAGATGACGATATATAAAAAGCACTATATATAAAAATATAGTGCTTTTTAAGAAAATTTTATAAAACGTTATGTTTTATAAAAGGCCAATTACATGGCCAACGACACCAACAATAAATAATCCAAGGATAATTAAAATTGGTGATACTTTTTTGCGAAGTAGCCACATACATAAGAAAGTTAATAGTAATGGTACTAACCCTGGTATCAACTGATCCAAGTTATTTTGTAAGGTGGTGACCTTTTCTTGGGTTAGTGATAATCCGCTTTGCATTTGTTGTAACGCTTTTTGAATGCCTTCTGCGCCTATTGGTAATGTATTCCAATCAATAAATGCACCTTTATCTAATTTTACAGTCGAGACAATAGGTTGGAATTTTATTGATACCCACCTTTGTACTAAGGCAGCGAGGATAAACATCCCTAAAATAGAGGCTCCTTTAGTAATTTTTTGCAGTAAACCGCCCGATAAATTATCAGTAATTTTAGAACCTGTACGGTAACCAAATTCTTGGGTATACCACATAAAGGAACATCGAATAATATTCCATAATAAAAAGAATAAAATAGGGCCAATGTAATCACCAGTTATTGCTAGTGAAGCACCCAGAGCTCCAAGCATTGGTCGAACGGTAAACCAGAATACAGGATCACCAACTCCCGCTAATGGTCCCATCATTCCCACTTTTACCCCTTGAATAGCAACATCATCAACGGCTGCTCCATTGGCTCGTTCTTCTTCAAGAGCAAGTGTTACGCCTAGCACTGGGGAAGCTAAATATGGGTGGGTATTAAAAAATTCTAAGTGGCGTTTTAGTGCCGCTGAACGATCTTCTTTAGTAGTATATAATTTTTTGATAGCAGGAATCATTGAATAAACCCAACCACCATTTTGCATACGTTCATAATTCCAAGAACCTTGAAGGAAAGTTGAACGCCAAGCAACTGCTAAACGATCTTTTTTACTTAATTGAATTCTATCAGTCATTTTTTTCTCCAAGTTTCTAGTAATCATTTAAAATGTCATCAAGTGGGTCACCTTTACTGCCACCATTTGATGAATTGCCGCGTTCAGAAAGATTGAGATAAATCAATGCTAATGCAATACCTAATGCACCAAGTGCAATTAGCGTAAGTTGTGATATGGCCGCTACCACAAAACCAATAATGAAAAATGGCCATACTTCGCGGTTTGCCATCATGTTGATTACCATTGCATAACCGACAGCAACAACCATTCCACCACCAATAGCCATTCCCGTTGTTAGCCATTCAGGCATTGCTTCTAGTGCGCCTTTGACGGCTTCAGCAGGAATAAAGAGTAATGCTGCTGCTGGAATTGCGATTCTTAAACCTTGTAAACAGATACCTAAAATTTGTAATGATTCAATTTTTCGGAAATTGCCTTCTTCTGCTGCTGTATC
Organism: Gilliamella sp. X-23; assembly: GCF_057063545.1. Taxonomy (NCBI): domain Bacteria; kingdom Pseudomonadati; phylum Pseudomonadota; class Gammaproteobacteria; order Orbales; family Orbaceae; genus Gilliamella; species Gilliamella sp. X-23. The sequence continues at coordinate 72,788 of NZ_JBXSQG010000002.1, read as the reverse complement.
CATCATATGCACTAACGGGACGGCAATGGTTCGAACTACCATAGTTAAAAATAGCCCTGCAACTGCTAAAGGAATAGCAATAGCAATGGCGGTAGATACACCAGCAACGCCTTGTCCACCTAATACTAAAATAATAGACGAAGCAATAGAGGCAAGCGCTGCATCCGGAGCAACAGCTGCACCAATATTAGCCCAACCAAGTGCTATCATTTGCAATGAACCACCTAGTACAACGCCAGCTTCTAAATTACCTGTTACTAGTCCAATTAACGAACAAGCAACTAAAGGTTGATGGAATTGGAACTGATCTAAGATGCCTTCCATTCCTGCTAAAAAGGCGATAACTATCACCAAAATAATAGCAACAATTGATAATGTCATAATATAACCCCTTAAATAAACTAATTTTTTTGTTCAGCTAATTCTTCTTTCGCTTTTTTTAGCAATTCGTCCATATTGCTATTAGAATCGTTAGGTACTTTGCGAACATCAAATTTCACATTTTTTGCTTTCAATTTTTCAAATGTTTTAACATCTTCAGCATTCATTGATAGTACTTTATTTACCATAACTTTACCTACTGAATGTGCCATTGAACCTACATTAATAACATTAATATCGACACCGCCTTCTATAGTTCTTAGTACATCTTCTGGGTTTTCAAATAGTAATAATGCCTTGGTATTACCAAAACGAGGATCGTGAGAAACCTCAATAATTTTTTTGATAGGAACGACATTCGCTTTTACACCAGGAGGTGCGGCTTCTTCAATGAGTTTTTTTCTTAACTCATCTTTGGATACTGAATCAGAAACAACGATAATACGATTAGGGTTGGTTGATTTAGTCCAAGCTGTAGCAACTTGCCCATGCAATAAGCGAGAATCTATACGTGCTAATACAATTTTCATTTTTCCATTACCCAGTACAGTGCCTTCTGGAATGGTTGATGATTGTTTAGTTGATTGAGTGTTGGCAGTTGGTGTGGCGACTGTTGTGCGTACGCCTTCTTTGGCTGGTTCAATAATTGCTGCTGCAATTTCTTTTGCTGTTTCCATCGAAAATCGAGAAGAATAAGCTTCAATTAGCATGGGTAGATTTAACCCTGCTACAATAGCCCAATTACTATGTTCTCCGCACAAATTGTTAGCTTGATTAAATGGTGTTCCCCCCCATAAATCGACTAAAAAAAGTATTTCATCTTGATTATCAAATGTAGCTATTGCTTCAAGCATTCGTTCTTTCAAACTTTCTGGACTATCACTTGGATGCAAGGTAACTGCTTTAACATTTTCTTGCTCTCCAAATATCATTGTTCCTGATTGTAGAATACCTTCTGCAAACTCACCATGAGTTGCAAGGATAATTCCAACCATATAACTACCTCCTAATTTTTATATTAATTACATAATATAAAGCCTATAAAATAAAAATACCTAGTTATTTTACACTACAAATAAACTAAGAAATATGTGTTTATTACATTTTGGTAAAAAAATTAAGCTTTTATTGTTCATTAAAGCTAATCTTGTTTGTTTTGTAATGCTTGGCGAATAAAACCATGTTCTTTTATAATTTTTTGTTTGGCCTGTTCTGCATTTATATCTAAAAGAATCATTAAAATGGCAATTTTACAGTGTTTTTTACTTTGGTTTAATGCTTGAATAGCAACTTCCCGACTACAATCAGTGGCTTGCATGACTATTGATATTTGTCGTTCAATGAGTTTTGCATTGGTTGCTTCAACATCGACCATGAGATTGCCGTACACTTTGCCTATTTTAATCATGCTGGCTGTGGTTAGCATATTTAGCACTAATTTTTGTGCAGTTCCGGCTTTCATTCTTGATGATCCAGTAATTACTTCAGCACCGACAATAGGGGTGATTGCTATATCTGCTATGTTGATCATCGGGGCTTTAAGATTGCAGCATAAACTGATGACAGTGGCTCCGATTGATTTGGCATATTTCATACCGCCTATGACATAAGGGGTGCGCCCACTAGCTGCTATGCCGACTAAAATGTCATTTGCGCTAAAATGGATATTTTTTAAGTCATTAACTGCTAATTCAGGGGTGTCCTCGGCATTTTCAACTGCTTTAAAAATAGCTTGTTTTCCCCCAGCAATTAACCCAATAACTTGTTCATGTGGGGTGCCATAAGTTGGTGGGCATTCACTTGCATCTAAAATACCTAATCGACCAGAAGTCCCTGCACCGATATAGATTAATCGCCCTTTATTTGAAAACCTTTGACTAATTGCATCAACAGCTTTTGCTATGTTTACTAGCTCCTTTTCAACAGCAAGCGCGACTTGCTTATCTTCATTATTGATGATTTGAAGTATTTCCAACGTTGAACAGTCGTCTATTTTTTCACTATTAGGATTACGACTTTCAGTTAACATACCAGATAGGTTAATTTGTTGCATTTTTTCTTAATCCTAACCATAACAAAAATATCACTATAGCAAATAAACTACCAAAGCCAACACCGATAGTAATAACTGATAATTTCTTGTATATAGCTAATGCATAAAGTCCTAGCATTAGCATCATTGCCGTATATTCGCTTAAGTTTTGTACCGAAATGATACTGCCAGCACCGACTAAATCTTTACCTATTTTTTGAATAAAAGCATTCAATGGTACTAAAAAGAAGCCACCTAATGCCCCAATGACAATAAGTAAAATATAAGATGCAATGATATTGCTTTGCAATGTGAAGGCGATTACTGCTATGCCCATCATTATCCCTGCTGGAATGCAACGTAACGTGTTCTTGATTGAAATAAATGTACTTGCCAGCCCGGCTCCAATAACAATGCCGATAGCGACAATCGCGTTTAGATTTGTTGGTGTTGCATTGTCGTGTATGTTTAAAATAGCAGGAACCCAACTAATTAACAAAAAGCGTAAAGTAATACCCGCTCCCCAAAATAAACTAGTACCTAATAATGTGAATAAGACATGCTCATCGGTGAAGATAATTTTAATTGTGTTTGCAAAATCTTTTATCATACCCATAAATTGCCATGGAATATTTTGTCGTGCGGCAGGTAATTTAGGAATAAAAAGGTTAGCAATAATGGCTAGCCCATACATTAATACACAAATCAATATAGATATGCTTACATTAAGATCGGCAATATGACCACCCGCTAGCGAGCCAAGTAAAATTGCCGCAATGGTTGATGCTTCAATTAAACCATTTGCTTTAACCAAATTATCGCCCGTGGTGAGTTCGCCTAGAATACCATATTTAGCTGGAGAGTATGCCGCTGCACCTACCCCAACTAAAAAATATCCAGCAAAAGGACTAATGTTTAAACAGATACAACCAGCACCGAGTAATTTTATACTATTTGAAATCATCATAGCCTTGCCTTTTGACATGCTGTCGGCAAATTGACCAACAAAAGGGGAAAGAATGATGAATGGCAGCACAAAACTAATTTGTAATACTGATTGGTTCCAAGCTGGATAATGTAGATTTTTTATGAGAGCAAGGATAGCAAAAAAGATGGCGTTATCGGCAAATGCTGAAAAAAACTGCGCCAGCATGGTTGCGACCATGCCTTTGCTTAAAAGAGAATATTGATTCATGTGGTATCCTTTTATTTATTCGTCAGCCATTTTTCGTAGTGTAATAAAGTCGATTTTACCTGTACCAAGTAGTGGTAATTCTTTAACTACACGAATATCACGAGGAATAGCTAATGCAGGAATACCAAGTTCTTGAGACACTTGGTTAAGTTGCTCTCGATTTAATTTGGTCGAAGTAGTAAATAAAACAATAGCTTCTCCTTTTGCTGCATCGGCTTTAACTGTTGCGCCGTGCATGGCATCAATGTCGACTTTTTTTGCCAAGGCTTCAACACTTTCTAATGAAACCATCTCTCCCGCAATTTTAGCAAATCGTTTTAAGCGCCCTTTAATTGTGACAAAGCCTTCGTTATCAATAGCAACGATATCGCCGGTGTCATACCAACCTTTTTCTGATTGTCCATGTTCATCGATTGCAATTGGTTCTTCAAGTTTGCCTGGATTTTCAACACGTAAATAGCCTTTCATCACATTAGGGCCTTTAACTTGCAATTGACCGCCATCACTAATACCTGGAACATGAATTAATCTTGATGTCATACCTGGCAATAATCGACCTACTGTACCGGATTTAAACGCCATTGGGACATTAAGTGCCACTACGGGCGCACACTCAGTAACACCATAGCCTTCTAAAATACGGATACCATATTTATCTTTCCATTGCTCACGTACTGTGTCTGATAATTTTTCTGCCCCAGCAACAACATAGCGTAAACGCATAAAATCATATGGATGTGCGTAACGAGCATAGTTTGCTAAGAAAGTCGGCGTACCAAATAAGACAGTGCAATTTTGATCATAAATTATTTCAGGCACCATACGATAATGTAATGGATTTGGATATAAAAATGTGCGGCTACCAGAAAACAGCGGTAAAAACAATCCAGCAGTAATACCAAAAGCATGGAATAACGGTAGTGCAGACATAAAGCGATCGGCTGGCGTTGGATCAATAACGGTTCGAATTTGCTCAACATTAGCAAGCAAGCTACCATGACTATGGGCAACACCTTTAGGATTACCTTCTGAACCCGATGTAAACAAGACGAGAGCTTCGTCATCACTTGATTGAGAGCGTTTAACCAAACGAGGGATATACTGATGAACTGCGACATAAAGTTTATCTGTAAGAGTTAAACTGTTACGTAAATCTTCAAGAAAACACCATTTAACATCTTTTATTTGTTCAAGGAGATGATCAAGCTTTCCTTTTTGAATAAATTTTCGTGAAGTAATGATAGTTTTAATTTCAGCAGCTGCAATTGCACAAGTCAGCCCTTTGGTACCAGCAGTATAATTGAGCATAGCTGGAATTCGGTTTTTAACCGATAAACCAAAAATTGTCGCAACGGTAATGGTTGCATTAGGTAATAAGACGCCAACACGTTCTTTTTTCTGAGTGATTTTAGCGACAATACAGCTAACACCAATGATTTGTTTTAATAAATTACGATAAGATGCTTCATGAGTTGTCGGATCTTGGACCATTCGCGATTTGACACCATAGCGGACTTGCGCTTCAAGCAAAGCTTCAAATAGCGTTAATTTGGGGCGGCTTGCCATACGCGCATTCATCATAATTTGATGAAGTTTTTCTCCTGCAATATAACGTCTTTCACTAGCCTTAGGCGCATCAGGCATAGCTATAGATGTCGGCTCAAGCACATGAATGGTTATTTTAGGAAATAAACGACGTTTAAATAATCCTTTTAAACGACTGGTTAAAGTAAATTCAGCTCCTTCAATCCAGACAGGTACAATTGTTGCTTGAGAACGGGCTGCAACAAAAGCAGCACCATCATAAATTTTCATTAATGAGCCAGTTACAGTAATTCTTCCCTCAGGGAATATGACTATTGGGCGGCCTTTTTCAACTTCGCGAACTAATCGCTTAATTGCCATTGGGCTCAATGGATCCATAGGCACAAAATCAACATAATGCTTTGCTAAACGGACCAACCAGTGATTAATATAGCCAGCATAAATAGCAAATACTGGTCTTACAGGTAAAAACATGCCGATTAGGATACCATCGAGGAAAGATACATGGTTAGGAGTGATAAGAAGTCTATCTTGCTTTAAATTGTCAAGATTGCCATGAATTTTGACATGGAATAAAAACTTTAAAAAAAATTTTAATATTTTAAATAACATCTGATTTCTCAATTATCGTACAAAATTGTACTCTGTAATAATAGTGAAAATATATAAAATATACAAGGAGGTGTGTTTTTTAATATAAAACAAATTGTTAGAATTTAATTAATAATGATTCTTGATTTAAAAAATAGATAATGGATACTAACTATAAAATAAATATAAAAAGCAATTAAGGAACAAAAATGCTCATTTTAACAGCTAAAGATATTGAACAGTTTTATACAATGAAAGATGCGATAGCAGCAGATAAGCAAGCTTTAAAAATTTATACACAAGGGAACTGTGATGTGCCATTGCGAATCAATTTTGATATGCAAAAAGGCCAATGTTTGTTTATGCCAGCACATATTAAAGGTAGTGATGTTGTGGGTATCAAAATTGTTTCAGTTTTTCCTGAAAATTCTAAGTTAGGCAAGCCATCAGTACCTGCTCAAGTTTTAATGTTAGATCCACAAACAGGTGAAGTTTGTGCCATGTTAGATGGTACTTTTGTAACCCAGCTTCGTACAGGGGCTGTTCAAGGTGCGGCAACTGATTTATTGGCGCGTAAAAATGCTAGTCGTGCAGTGTTGATTGGTACTGGTGGGCAGGCGATATCCCAACTGGAAGCGATGCTAACTGTGCGTTCACTGACTGATGTTGCTATTTTTGATATTGATACTCAAAAAGCAAAACAATTTACGAATGATATGAAACAACGTTTCGCTCATTTTTCGACTAATCTTTATTTTTCACAAAATTTGGATGAAGACATTAGTCAAGCCGATATCATTACTTCGGTTACAACATCAAAAGTTGTTACGTTTAATGGTGATAAAGTAAAATCCGGTACACATATTAACGGTGTCGGTGCTTATACACCAGAGATGCACGAAATTCCGAAGAGCATTGTTGAAAAAGCTAATATTCGAGTGCTTGATACCAAAGAGGGGGTGTTTGCTGAAGCAGGTGATATTATTGATCCAATTAAACAAAAATTAGTATCGGAAGATGATTTTTTAGAGTTAGGAGATTTAGTGCTAGATCCAACTCAATGTCGCCAAAATAATCAACAAATTACTTTATTTAAAACGGTTGGAACTGCAGTATTAGATGTGTATATTGGTTACGATATCTATCTTAAAGCCAAAGAAAAAGGAATTGGCACATATTTATAGTAATTACTTGTGGGATTAAGGTGCTTTTTTGTCAAAAAATTTCAGGTAGCTAAGCTTTTTTAGTATAAAACTAGCTTTTTAGTTCTGCTTTTTGTGAACGCCCAAGTAATGCCATTGCTGCTTGTTTTGGATCTTTATTCTCATAAAGGATTTGATAAATTTGTTCCGTGATCGGCATATCAACATGATATTTTTGAGCTAGTAGCCAGACTTCTTTGGTGTTATTACGACCTTCGACAACTTGAGCAATAGCATCTTGGGCTTCCTGAATTGATTTATTTTGACCAAGTAAAATTCCAAAACGGCGATTACGGGATTGATTATCTGTACAGGTTAAAACGAGATCGCCCAGCCCAGCCATCCCCATAAAAGTTGCAGGATCTGCACCTAATGCAGCTCCTAATCGCATCATCTCAGCAAGGCCACGGGTAATTAATGCTGTTCTAGCATTGGCACCAAAACCAAGACCATCAGATAATCCAGCACCAATGGCTATAACATTTTTGATTGCACCACCAAGTTGTACTCCAATAAAATCTCTGCTGCTATAAACACGGAAACTTTTACTACAATGGAATAGATGTTGTAATTCTGTTAAGAAGTTCTTATCCGTTGAGGCAACAGTTACTGCTGTGGGTAATCCTGACGCCACTTCTTTGGCAAACGTTGGACCAGAAATAACGGCTAATGAAATTTGATTGCCTAAAATTTCTCTTGCGACATCTTGCAATAATCGACCGGTATTGACCTCAAGTCCTTTTGTTGCCCAGACTATTTTAGAATCTTGCCGTAAAAATGGTTTGATTTGAGTTAAAATACTTGCAAAAGCGTGACTTGGTACCACAATAAGTAAAATAGATGCAGCTGAAACTGCTGTTTTTAAATCGCTTTCAATTTGTAGCAAATCAGGAAAAGGAATATCAGGTAAAAATTGTTTATTTTGCCTATCATGCTGCAAAATGACCATTTTATCAGGGTTATGACCCCATAATAGAGTTGAGTGGCCATTTCGTGCCAGTAAAATAGCTAAAGAGGTTCCGTAAGATCCTGCGCCAATTACTGTAACTGCAGCATTTTTTTTCATAATAATCCAATAAACTTATCGTTAACTAACTAAAATATAATAATTATTATTGTAATGTTTCAGTAGATTTGGCTTGTTGTTGCTGTTGTTGAAGATAATTAATAAATAATGCTTCAAAATTTACTGGCTCTAAATTTATTTGAGGGAATGTCCCTTTATTGACTAAACTAGAAATGACCTCACGTGCGTAAGGGAATAAGATGTTTGGACAATAGGCACCTACACAATGTTGAATTTGACCTTCATCAAATCCGATAAGTGAAAAGATACCCGCTTGAGTCACTTCACAAATATATACTACTTCGTCTTGTTGTTTTACTGTTACAGTGACGCGAAGCGCAACTTCATACACATTTTCGCTTAGCCCTTGTGAAGATGAATTTAATTCAATATTTAATTCTGGTTGCCATTGTTTTGTAAAAATTTCAGGAACATTATTAGTTTCAAATGAAATATCTTTAGTATAAATACGTTGAATAGAAAACTGTGTTTCAGGTTGTTGTGTATTGTTTTGTTCTGTCATGATAACACCTTATTTTAAAATTATATTATTTTCTAACTAATGGTAAATTTTCGCCATTCCATCCAGCAATGCCATCTTTTAAAGCATGCACATGTAAAAAACCTTGTTTGACCAGTGACTCACCAATGCCAACGGATGATAGGCCATTTTCATCAATTAAAATGATGGGAATTTCTTTAAATTTTTCAATTGATTTTGCACTCGCGTTTTTTATATCTATCGGTAAAATATTATAAGATTCAGTAACATGACCTTTTTTAAAACTATCACTAGATCGAATATCAATAATAACCGCGTTTTGTTTGTTGATCATATGAATAGCTTGCACATTATTTATAATTTGGACCTTAGATAATTTACTTTTAATTGTTAATACAATGATTGCAATAAATAAAACGATCCAACCTAATGAAAGCAAAAGATGATTTTTTATAAAAGGTATAATTTCGAGTGTAATAAATTCCATACTTGTATGATTACCTAATTTTTTCAATTTTAAGGTGAGATTATAACGATAATGCGTAATGAAATATAGTGCCAATAATTGAAAAATTGTTTTATAGTGAATTGTTTTATTTTAAAAGGTTATAAAATGTGTTGGATATAAGGAAAAATTTTGATGCAATTTAGAGTGCCTATCTTACTATTTTTATTATTTTTTTTTGTTTCTTCTGTGATTGCTAATGGTAATTACGATGTAGTTTTAGAGCAAGTTAGTGGTGAAAAACATGCTTCACTTATTGAACCTTCGAGTTATGATCCAGATTTGACTTGCCGTGATTTTTTACGTGAATTTGATGATGCTGCACCGGATTATTTTCAATATGAACGTTGTGATGTTGATGATTATGGGCAAACAAGATCGATTGAAGCCATTTATAAAATAGAAGGAAAAGATGCAAAACAAGCTCAAGAGTATTTAACTCAGAAAATGGGAATGACTGAACTAAAGTTGGTTTGTTGCCATTGGGAAATGGGCGGTCAGAATGTAACGATAATTAATCCAAAAGATAATATGTACTATTATGTTGTATTGGTTTCAGAAGAAACCGTTGAACATGATCAGGATAAGGTAACATTTTACTTAATTGTCTCTGGTGATAGATCTCCAGTGTAGTTTTGGGAGTATTATTCGGCAAGTGATCTGCAGCGTGGTAATTTATCATCAATTCAAGTGTAAATATTGTCGATTTAGACGATTAAACGATTGTGGAAGTATGATGAATTATTTTGGTGCATTAAGTTGGTGCTTATCTAACCATTATGGTGCAACATTAAGATCTATGTTACTATTTGTGATGCTTGCTTCATGAATGCACCGTTGAAAAATTGGCATTATATTTGCATAGGTTATAACAGTTTGGCAAAAATGCCTTGAAAACTGAACAATTATTATTTGTCCTTAATGGAGAAGATACATGTCTACACAAAAAGTTTTAACACTAATTAAAGAAAACGACGTTAAGTTTGTTGATTTACGTTTTACTGATACTAAAGGTAAAGAACAACACGTGACAATTCCTGTTAGTCAAATAGATGCCGATTTTTTTGAAGATGGCAAGATGTTCGACGGTTCATCCATTGCTGGGTGGAAAGGGATTAATGAGTCAGATATGGTGTTAATGCCTGATGCTTCAACAGCCGTAATCGATCCATTTTTTGAAGATACAACGTTAAACCTTCGTTGTGATGTATTAGAGCCAGCAACTTTACAAGGGTATGATCGTGACCCTCGTTCAATCGCTAAACGTGCCGAAGAGTATCTAAAATCATCGGGTATTGCTGATACTGTGATTTTTGGGCCTGAACCGGAATTCTTCTTATTTGATGATGTTCGTTTTGGTTCACCAATGTCTGGTAGTTTTGTGCATATCGATGATATTGAAGCGGCTTGGAACTCTGGTACAAAATATGAAGAAGGTAATAAAGCGCATCGTCCAGGCGTGAAAGGTGGATATTTCCCACTTCCACCAGTTGATTCATCGCAAGATATCCGTTCTGAAATGTGTTTAATTATGGAGCAGCTTGGCTTAGTGGTTGAAGCTCACCATCATGAAGTTGCAACTGCGGGTCAAAACGAAATTGCATGTCGCTTTAATACGCTAACTAAAAAAGCTGATGAAGTGCAAATCTATAAATATGTCGTACAAAATGTGGCTCACGCTTATGGTAAAACAGCGACATTTATGCCAAAACCAATGTTTGGTGATAATGGTTCTGGTATGCACTGTCACCAATCATTAGCGAAAGATGGTGTAAATTTATTCGCTGGGGATAAATATGCAGGTCTTTCAGAAATGGCATTATTCTATATTGGTGGTATTATCAAACATGCTAAAGCCATCAATGCATTTACTAATCCTGCAACTAACTCTTATAAACGTCTGGTACCGGGCTATGAAGCACCAGTTATGCTTGCTTATTCTGCACGTAACCGTTCTGCATCAATTCGTATTCCTGTTGTGACTAACCCTAAAGCTCGTCGTATTGAGGTTCGCTTCCCAGATCCAGCAGGTAACCCGTACTTATCATTTGCTGCGCAGTTAATGGCTGGTTTAGATGGTATTATTAATAAAATTCACCCTGGCGATGCGATGGATAAAAACTTATACGATTTACCACCAGAGGAATCTAAATTAATTCCTCAAGTTGCAGGTTCGCTTGAAGAGGCACTTAATGCATTAGATGCAGATCGTGAGTTTTTAACACGTGGTAATGTCTTTACTAATGATACTATTGATGCATACATTGATTTAAAACGCCAAGATGTTGATCGTGTACGTATGACGCCACATCCGGTTGAATTTGAATTGTACTATAGCTTATAAATTATTTTTTATATAACTTAGTGTGTTACCCACCGCTTATTAGCGGTGGTTTCTAATCAGGACGGAAATCCAACGATGACATTTAATAATGAATCTGATGCTAATCTTGTTCTTGATTCTATGATTACAAGTATTTTATTACTTGATACAAAGCTCAATATTCTCTATGCCAATACCGCTGCACAGCAGTTATTAGCACAAAGCTCTAAAAAATTATTAGAAAGTTACTTTCCTGATTTATTGGGGTATTTTTCTTTAGATATTAATTTGATGCTCAGTGCATTAGCTCAAAATCAAGGTTTTACAGATAATGAAGTTAATTTAGTTATTAATAATGAATTACATATTTTATCGTTGACAGCTCAGCTGTTAGTTAATGGTCGAATTTTGATTGAAATGGCACCGTTAAATAATCATAAACGCCTTAGCCAAGAACAATTACAACAAGCTCAACAAAGTGCCGCTCGTGAATTAGTTCGAGGACTTGCTCATGAAATTAAAAATCCATTAGGTGGGCTCAGAGGTGCAGCTCAGTTATTATCACGAGAGTTACCTAAAAATGAATTGCAAGATTATACAAAAATCATTATTGAACAAGCAGATAGATTACGTAATCTTGTAGATAGATTATTAGGTCCGCAACAACGGTTGCAACAAAAAGAACAAAGCATTTACCAAGCAATAGAGCGTATCTATGCTTTGCTGTGTTTGGAAAAGCCCATCAATATTGAAATTTTACGTGATTATGATCCAAGCTTACCCGATTTTATTCATGACTCTGAACAAATAGAACAAGTAATTTTGAATATTGTTCGCAATGCTTTGCGGGCTATTGGTTCGAATACTGGCACAATTACCATTAGGACAAGAACAGCTTTCCAAGTTACTTTACATGGACAACGTTATCGGTTATGCGCTCGTATTGATATCGAAGATACGGGACCAGGTGTGCCAGTTCATATACAAGATACTTTATTTTACCCTATGGTGAGTGGGTATAAAGATGGTACAGGTATTGGGCTTTCGATTGCTCATAATATTGTTGATCAACATTGCGGTAAAATTGAATTTAATAGTTGGCCTGGGCATACAGTGTTTTCTGTCTATTTGCCAATTAAGCAGTGAGGTAAATTAAAATGAATGTTTGGATTGTTGATGATGATAGTTCAATTCGTTGGGTATTAGAAAAAGCATTAACTCATGCCAATTTCAAGTGTGTCAGCTTTTCAACTGGTCAAGATGTGATGGATGCTTTGATCACTTATGCTGAAAAGCCAGCGGTATTAATATCAGACATCAAAATGCCTGGGATTGATGGTTTAACATTGCTCCACTATGTTAAAGAAAAATTACCTCATTTACCTGTTATTATTATGACTGCACATTCGGATCTTGATGCGGCAGTAAATGCCTATCAAAAAGGTGCTTACGATTATATCCCAAAACCCTTTGATGTGGATGAAGTTATACAACTGGTTGAGCGTGCAATTTCACAAACTCAAAGCAATAAAACCAGCAATAATACAACAGCAAAAGCATCAACAGGTATTATTGGTGAAGCACCTTCAATGCAAGAGGTCTTTCGTATTATTGGACGATTATCTAAATCGTCAATCAGTGTATTAATTAATGGTGAATCAGGGACTGGTAAAGAATTAGTTGCTAAAGCACTACACACCCACAGCCCTCGTTCACAATCCCCTTTTATTGCATTGAATATGGCGGCGATTCCTAAAGAGCTGATTGAATCTGAGCTTTTTGGGCATGAAAAAGGCGCATTTACAGGTGCTGCTCAAATTAGACATGGGCGTTTTGAACAGGCTAATGGTGGTACTTTATTTTTGGACGAAATTGGTGATATGCCACTTGATGTTCAAACCCGATTATTAAGGGTGCTTGCCGATGGGCAGTTTTATCGTATTGGTGGCTATTCTCCCGTTAAAGTTGATGTGCGTATTATTGCCGCTACACATCAAGATTTAGATGCAAGAGTCAGGGAAGGCAAATTTAGAGAAGACTTGTTTCATCGTTTAAATGTTATTCGTATATTACTTCCACCTTTACGCGATAGAGCGCAAGATATTCCAAAACTTGCTGAACATTTTTTACATACAACGGCAAAAGAGCTTGGAGTAGAAAGTAAAATACTAAGCTTAGAAGCATTAGATGTATTATGCCAATTTAATTGGCCTGGTAATGTCCGACAGCTTGAAAACACCTGTCGTTGGGTTACAGTAATGTCTTCAAATAAAGAGGTTTTTGTTAAAGATTTACCTCCAGAGTTGTTGCAGTTATCAACAACTAAAACCATTGCTACAAATGAACATATTACATTATCTGCTAGTCACTTACCACAACAACAAACAGATTGGAAAATGTCACTAGAACAATGGGCAAAACAAGCGCTTACAAGTGGCCAAACGGGCATTTTAACTGAAGTAATGCACGATGTTGAATGTATCTTATTAAAGAGTGCGCTCAATTTTACACGGGGACATAAACAAGATGCTGCTCATCTATTAGGATGGGGACGTAATACATTAACTCGTAAGCTTAAAGATTTATCAATTAATCCAAATCAGGAATTCTAACTATTGATATTCACTATGCTACCGAAATAAATCGGTAGCTTTTAGTCTGGTTATTATCGTTTTACTTCTATTTAGTCTGTCTTTTATTGCATATTATGGTTTTAAACACTTAAAGTTCATTGAACCTTATATCTTTTTTAGTTACAATCTTAATGTAAATGATAATTATTATAATTTATCGTTTTGTTGATTTTTATTTAGGCTGATAATTAGGAGTTATAATGTATTCATATATCAAAGCTAAATCCGTAGTTTTACTTACGGTATTACTTGTTTTAGTTGGATGTGACAATAAAAAAGAACAGCAACCATCTGTAAAAACGGTTACCATTGAACATTCTCAAGGCAAAACTGAAGTACCTGACAACCCTAAAAAAGTTGTTGTTTTTAATACAGCAACGCTTGATATTATGGATGCATTAAATATTCCTGTTACAGCAGTGCCTCAATCAGACGTACATTTCCCAACTTTCTTATCCAAATATGACAGTAAAAAATACACTAATGTGGGTACTTTATTTGAACCAAATTATGAGGTTTTAAGTTCTATTCAGCCTGATATTATTATTGCTGGTGGTCGAGCCAATGATGCTTATAATAAATTAAATGATATCGCGCCAACGATTTCGTTAGATATTGATTACAACAATTTTTTAGGAAGCATAACGCAAAGAACCCAACAATTAGGTGATATTTTTCATAGGCAAAATGAAGCTAATAAGTTATTGGCTGATTTTAATCAAAAAATAGAACAACTAAAACAAAAAACAAGCACGGCAGGAAGTGCATTAGTTATCATGGTTAATGGTGGCAAAATGTCTGCTTATAGTGAAAAATCTCGTTTTGGTTTTGTATTTGATGTATTAGGATTCAAACCAGCCACAACTTTCCAAGAAGCAGGACGCCACGGTAATGCTGTGACTTCGGAATTTATCTTAAGTGTTAATCCAGAATGGTTATTTGTTTTAGATAGAGATAATGCAATTGGTAATAAAGAAGCACAATCAGCACAGCAAGTATTGAATAATGAATTAATTCAAAAAACCTCAGCATGGCAGCACAATCATATTGTTTACTTAGATTCAACATCGATCTATATTTCTGGCGGTATTCAAACTTATAGCCATTTAATGGATCAAATAGGTGTTGCTTTGCAAACTGAACCAGCTCATTAATGTAAAGCATGATTAAATCTTTTTATTTTATTGCAGGCATTTTCATTTTATTGATCATGACTGCAATAAGTTTGTTTATTGGTGCTGGGAATGTGACGCCATTGGATTTATGGTCTGATAGCAACATGTGCGAAATTTTCTTTGTTAGCCGTGTACCTAGAACGGTTGCTTTATTATTAGCAGGTAGTGCCATGAGTGTTGCTGGCTTAATAATGCAACTATTAACTCAAAATCGATTTGTTGAACCCTCTTTAGTTGGCACGACGCAATCAGCGAGTCTTGGTTTATTAATTATGATGGTGTTAGCTCCTAGCGCAAGTGTTATGACTAAAATGACTGTTGCCAGCTTATTTGCAATGGTTGGTACGATGGTTTTTATGATAATTTCTCGTAAAATCATTTTTAAATCAGCATTGATGGTGCCTCTTGTTGGTATTATGTTAGGGGCTGTTATTAGCGCTGTTACTACATTTTTTGCTATGTATTTTGATTTGCTACAATCACTAGGAGGATGGGAATCCGGTGATTTTTCTGGTATTTTGCAAGGTCGTTATGAATTATTATGGTTAGTCGGCGGATTAACGCTACTTGCTTGTTGGAGTGCTGATCAATTTACCGTTGTTGGCTTAGGTCGAGATTTTTCCATCAATGTTGGGCTTAATTATCGTAGAGTTATGTTGACAGGACTCATTGTTATTGCATTAATCGGTGGTATTGTCGTTGTTGTGGTCGGTGTTTTACCCTTTCTTGGATTAATTGTACCAAATATTGTCAGCTTATTATTTGGTGATAATGTTCGTAAAACCATTCCATGGATCTGTTTGTTTGGTAGTGGGCTGGTTTTAATTTGCGATATCATTGGACGAATAATTCGCTATCCTTTTGAAATTCCTGTGAGTGTTATTCTTGGCGTAGTCGGTGCTATTATTTTTTTAATCTTATTGAGTCGAAAACGCCATGTTAATTAATCAAAAACGTTATCTTTCAAGTCAAAAAAGAGTCTTTTGGTTATTTATAATTGCGTTAATTTGTATTACTTGCTTTATGACGATAGGCCTTAAAGGTAATATTAGCTATATTTTGATGCATCGAACTTGGATTATGCTGACGATGATTTTAGTTGCTTTTTCGGCAGCAACATCAACATTGCTTTTCCAAACTGTCACGAACAACCGAATATTAACTCCTTCTATTATGGGGTTTGAATCGCTGTTTGTATTAATACAAACTCTTGTGATCTTTTTTATTGATACACAAGGTATTCCCTATATTGGTATGGTTGGTAGATTCATCTTTGAATCACTTTTATTAGTCTTATTTTCATTATTTTTGTATCGAGGATTATTTACTAAGCTAAAGCAAAATTTACATTTGGTATTATTAATTGGTATTATTTTAGGAACATTATTCCGCAGTTTATCTAATCTATTACAGCGTTTAATGACACCGTCTGAGTTTGCGATATTACAAAGCCGCATTTTTGCAACCTTTACCCGTGCCGAACCGATATTGATCGTCTTTTCATTAGTGATTATTGTTATCATCGGTTTGTTTTTATGGATAATGCGATATCAGTTTGATGTTTTGGCTTTAGGGCGTGATAATGCGATAAATTTAGGTATTGATTACCAAAAAAGTATTACGATTATTTTATTGTTAGTCTCTGTTTTGGTCTCAATATCTACAGCATTAGTTGGACCTTTTACTTTCTTAGGGCTTTTAATTGCTAATTTAGCTTATAGTGTTAGTGGATCAAGCAAACATCGTTTTTTACTTCCTACTGCTTTTTTATTAGGTGTTATTTTTCTTGTTGGCGGGCAGATGTTCTTAGAGCGGATATTAAATATGGTTGGTGCATTATCTATTGTGATTGAATTTATTGGCGGTTCATTGTTTATCTTCTTATTATTGAAAAAGGTGCCGATGTGATAGAAATTAATAATATTAGTAAAAACTATCAAACAATACCTGTATTAAAAAACGTCAACGCGACAATTTCAAAAGGTGGCATTACTGCAATCATTGGTCCAAATGGAGCAGGTAAATCGACATTATTATCGATCATAAGTCGACTTTTATCTGCTGATAAAGGGCAAGTTAAAATTCAAAATATGGATGTTGTGAACACACCAAGTGATAAGTTGGCCACCTATTTATCCGTATTAAGACAAGAGAATCGTTTTACTAGCAGATTAACTGTTTTTGAATTAGTTGGATTTGGGCGTTACCCTTATAGCAAAGGGCGATTAACTGCTGATGATTATGAATATATCCACCGAGCTCTTGATTTTTTAGATCTTACGCAATATAAAGATCGCTTTTTAGATGAGCTTTCTGGTGGGCAAAGGCAACGTGCTTATGTTGCCATGGTGTTATGCCAAGATACGGAATATGTATTACTTGACGAACCACTCAATAACCTTGATATGAAACATGCTGTCGCAATGATGAAGCAATTACGCCGTGCTGCCGATGAGCTAGGTAAAACAATTGTGATCGTTATTCATGATATTAACTTTGCATCCGTCTATTCAGACTATATTTTAGCCATGAAAAATGGAGAACTGGTATATCAAGGTAACCCACAACAGATTATGGATGCTATTATTTTAGAAGATATATTTGATACACCGGTCAAAATTGAAAATGTTCATGATCAAAATATTGCTATTTATTACTAATGATTAATACGTTTATTATTATGGATATGATTTAGATATTAACTAAATTTTATTTTTTGGAGATTAATCATTTTTATCTTTAGGCTTTTTTATAAAACGTGAAATCAAGCTAACTTATTGAGTAAAATTATAATTATTATTTACAAATTATTTTGATTCAGGTTAAATAACTAACTATATTCTAGTTGGGATAGCGTTATGAAATTAGAACAAATCGCACTTTTAGCTGGTGTTTCAAGGACAACTGCAAGTTATGTTGTTAATGGAAAAGCCAAAAAGTACCGCGTTAGTGATAAAACAATCGAAAAAGTAATGGCGGTTGTCAAACAGTATAATTATCGACCTAATGCAGTAGCAGCAGGGCTTAGAGCAGGTAAAACGCGAACTATCGGCATTATTATTCCCGATTTGGAAAACAACAGTTATACTCGCATCGCCAATTATTTAGAACAATTAGCCAGAAAAGAAGGATATCAATTATTACTGGCATGCTCAAAGGATAACCCACAAATTGAAAAAGAATGTGTCAAGCATCTTCAACAACGTCGTGTCGACGCGTTACTGATTTCATCGTCATTCGTTTCTAATCAAGATTGTCTTTTTTATGATGACTGGCAAAACGAAAAAATTCCTCTATTTGCGCTAGATAGAGTATTGTCTACATCGAAATTTAGAAACATTGTAGGTGCAGACAAACAAGACTCAAAATCGCTAGCTCAAGCATTCAATAACTTTGTACAAGATTCTGTCGTATATATCGGGGCTTTGCCTAATTTATCTGTTAGTCAACTTCGTTTAGATGGTTTTAACGATATCAAACTTAATCATTGCAATAAAGTTGATTTTTTATATGCAAATAATTATAGTCGTCACGATGCTGATTTTGCTTTTAGTCAATGGCTAGAAAGTCACGCAATGCCTAATGGCATTTTTACAACTTCTTTTTCTTTATTACAAGGAACCATTGATGCAATTTTAAGAAAGTTTGGACGTTTACCCGAAACCTTAACAATTGCTACTTTTGGTGATAACGAACTGTTAGATTTTTTGCCATGTAAAGTAATATCACTTTCACAAGATCATAAAGAAGTTGCTAGCGTCACAATAAAACTATTTTTAAATTATTTGCATAATCAAAACTATCAATCTGGTACCACAATAATCCCAAGACGCTTAATTTATAGGGGTAGTTTAGGTCGTAAATAAATTGATAAATAAAAATTTTATTATTTATTTTAAATTAGTTTAAATAAAAACAAGATCCAGATCACAAATAAATTATTAATAGACATAATTTATTGGATAATTAATGTTAATCAATTCATTATTGCTGAAACGATTCAATTAAGGTTAATTAAAGGATTTGCTTTTGTGCGAATTTTTAAATCTACCTACATTTAACCCAGAGGTATTTATGATATGTTTCATTTAGTTAAAGAGAATATTCATTTAAATGAACAAGCCACTAATAAAACTGAAGCGATAAAAAAAATTGCTGCAACCTTAACTAATGCAGGATTTGTTGAACAAGGTTATGTCGACGGAATGCTTGAACGAGAATCTCAAGCGGCTACCTATCTAGGTATAGGTCTTGCTATTCCTCATGGCACAACCAAAACTCGCCATTTAGTCAAAAAAACAGGGGTGCAAGTCTTTTGCTTTCCTAATGGTGTTGAATGGGGAGATGAGGGGGAAAAAGCCTATCTTGCAATCGGTATTGCTGCAAGTTCTGATGAACATTTAGAATTGCTTCGACAATTAACCCATATACTTAGTGCAGATGGTGTTGAAGAACGAATTAAAAAGATCCAAACTGCCGACGAAGCCATTGCCATTTTAACTGGCAAAACAAGTGCTCAAGACAGCCAATTTACTATTGACTCATCATCATTGCTACTTGATATTCCCGCAGATAGTTTAACTATGATGCAAGCATTGAATGCCTCACGTTTGAAACAACAAAATGCGGTAAATGCAACTTTTATTACTGACGTGTTAGACAGCAAGCCAAATTACCTTGGAAGCGGTGTTTGGTTAAATGATAGCAAAAATGGCAATATAAAAAATGCCATTGCCATTAGCCGTACAACTAGCAATCTAAACGAAATCGGAAACCCGGTTAAATTACTTATCACAATGTCTGTTGTTGATGATGCTATTTCTGACGTTGTCAGTAATATTGCCTCTTTAGTTTACAATCAAAAACTAGACCAACTAGTATCAGCTAATGCTGATAAACTCATTAATTTGTTGCTTTCTGAGCAGCAGGTATCAACTTCAAATTCTGCACTACAGACAAGCTCAAATAACGACGGGCTCACTTGTGAATTTATTGTTCCTAACGAAAACGGCTTACATACCCGTCCATCGTCGGTTTTAGTCAAACTCGTTAAAGAATTTAACTGCAAAGTGACTGTTGCTAATTTAGACGGTAAAGGTGAACCAGTAAGTGCAACGAGCTTAATGAAAATTGTTGCACTAGGTGCCAAAAAAGGCAGTCGATTACAATTTACCGCCGTTGGAGATGATGCCGAACAAGCACTTGAAGCAATTGGAAAAGCGATTGAAAGCGGTTTAGGTGAGGGTGTTTAAATGACTTATCGTATTGCAACAATTACATTAAATCCTGCTTATGACCTTTTAGGTTTTTGCCCAAAAGTGGAGCTTGGCGATGTTAATTTAGTTCAAACTAATGCGTTACTTGCTGCTGGTAAAGGCATCAATGTTGCTAAAGTTTTGTCGGATTTAGATGTTCAATTAACCGTTGGTGGTTTTTTAGGTAAAGAAAACCGTGATGGATTTAATTTATTATTTAAATCATTACATGTGGTTGATAAATTTGAAACAATTGAAGGCCGTACACGTATTAATGTCAAATTGACCGAAGAAAATAGTGAAGTAACAGATCTGAATTTTTCGGGCTTTACTATTAGTGAGCAAGATTGGCAAAGCTTTGTAAAAAATTCTCTTGAATGGTTAAAAAACATTGATATGGTTGCTATCTGCGGTAGCTTACCTGCTGGGGTATCACTTGATAAATTTACAAATTGGATGGAACAAGTTAAAGCGATTTGTCCAAAAATTGTATTCGATAGTAGTCGAGATGCATTGGTCGCAGGATTAAAAGCAAAACCATGGTTAATCAAACCAAATGATAAAGAGCTTGAAATGTGGATAGGTCGTAAATTATCGACATTGGATGATGTAAAAAAGGCTGCTATGGAGTTAGTTAATGGCGGCGTTGACAATGTTATCATTTCGCTTGGAAGTAAAGGTGCATTATGGGTCACTAAAAATGAAGCATGGTTAGCAAAACCACCTAAATGCCAAGTGGTTAGTACGGTGGGTGCTGGCGATTCAATGGTCGCTGGTTTAATGTATGGTTTAATCACTGAGCAATCAATTAAAGACACTTTAGTCTTTGCATCAAGTGTTGCGGCTCTATCGGTTGGACAGGCTGGTGTGGGTATTGCTGAGCGCCAAGCTGTAAATAATATGCTAGAAAAAATTGAAATAATTGCTGCATAAGGAGTATTCATGAATATATATATTATTGAAGGTAGTCATGCAGGTCCAGTTAATGGACGTTTAGCTAAAGCAGAATTAGCTTTAGCGGCAAATGCCTTAAATTTAAACATCGTTGACACTGCTGCATCAGCAGATATTATTGTTGCTGTCGGTTCGGGAACCATTAGTGATAAATCTGTGGTTGGCAAAAAAGTGTATGTGGTTGAAGAGTTAAATCAACTTTTTGCTAATCCAAAACAGATTTTAACTGATGCACAAAGTAAAGCGAGTGTCTATGAACAATCTGCTGAGGTGGCACCAACAGCAATGCCAAGTCATGGTGTAAAACGTATTGTTGCTGTTACTGCTTGTCCAACAGGCGTTGCTCATACTTTTATGGCGGCAGAAGCCATTGAAGAAGAAGCCAAAAAACGTGGTTGGTGGTGTAAAGTTGAAACTCGTGGTTCAGTTGGTGTTGGTAATGAATTAACGCCAGAAGAGGTCGCATCTGCCGATGTGGTTATCGCTGCTTGTGATATCGATGTCGACTTAAGCAAATTTGCGGGTAAAAAACTTTATCGCACCAAAACAGGTCCGGCCCTGAAAAAAACAGCACAAGAATTTGATAAAGCATTTGAAGAAGCAACCGTGTATCAACCAAGTGCTAATGCTTCGGTAGCTAAATCTAATAAAGAAAAAAAAGGATTTTATCAACACCTTTTAACGGGTATTTCGTACATGTTACCAATGGTTGTAGCTGGCGGTTTGATTATTGCTCTATCATTTGCATTGGGTGAATTTCGAGATGTACCAAAAACGGTTGAGGTCTTAGAAAATGGCGTAAAAGTAGTAAAAGAAATATTAGTTAACGAGCTTGTTGGAGAGCCGCACTTAAAACAAATTGGCGATATAGCTTTTAAACTTATGATTCCACTATTAGCTGGATATATTTCTTATTCTATTGCTGATAGACCAGGACTTGTTCCTGGACTTGTTGGAGGAATGATAGCTGAGTCAACCAAGGCTGGATTTTTAGGAGGTATTTTTATTGGTTATTTTGCCGGATATTTTGTTTTGCTCATGACGAGATATCTGCGATTACCAAAAAGTATGGAAGCGTTAAAACCGATTTTGATTATTCCTTTATTAGCAACCCTAATAACAGGTCTTACGATGGAATATACAGGGATCCCTATCTCATGGTTAATGGCTTTCTTGAATTCATGGCTAGATTCGCTGAATTCAAATCCAAATACTGCTGTGCTTTTGGGGGTAATTCTAGGTGGAATGATGTGTACTGATATGGGAGGACCTATTAATAAAGCAGCATATTTATTCGGAACAACATTAATTTCACAACATCAATATATGCCAATGGCAGCCGTTATGGCCGGCGGCATGGTTCCACCTTTAGCAATGGGACTTGCAACACTTATTGCACGCAAGAAATTTGCTAAACCTGAACAAGAAAGCGGTAAAGCTTCATTGGTATTAGGCTTATGCTTTATTTCAGAAGGAGCAATTCCATTTGCTGCGCGCGACCCATTACGTGTTATCCCATGTTGTATTATTGGTGGTGCTATTACTGGTGGTATGGCGTTAGCCTTCGGTTCAACATTAATGACGCCGCATGGTGGTTTATTTGCTTTAGCAATTCCGGGGGTTGTTAAACCAGTGGTTGGCTACTTATTATCTATTGTTGTTGGTGCCGTTATTGCTGGTGTGGCTTATGCATTTATTAAACAACCAGAGCCAGAATCAACTAATGAAGTTGAAACAGTTTAATAACTTATATCAACAAAAACGCCATCAAATGATGGCGTTTTTTTATTCTTCAAACTACTTCTTAACCCAACGTTGCAAATCTTTAGGAACAAAGTTATCCATTTTTTCAAGCATACTTTCAGGGTTATTATCAACAATTAATGTGTTGTAAAAGGTCTCACGGACAAAACCTTCATTCACCACATGCTGTAAAAAATTGAGCATAGGCTGCCAAAATTCAGCTGGATTAAATAAAGCCACCGGCTTTTCGTGATAACCGATTTGCATACCCGTCCAGACTTCAAAAATTTCTTCTAGCGTACCTGTTCCGCCCGGCATTGCAATAAAGCCATCGGCAAGCTCAGAAAGTCTTGCTTTGCGCTGATGCATATTATCCACCACTTCTAAACGAGTGATACCGTGGTGAGCCGTTTCGGCTTTGACTAAACGTTCAGGAATGATGCCAATTACCTCGCCTCCATGAGCTAAGACTGCGTTAGCAATAATACCCATTAAGCCTTTATTACCACCACCATAGATTAAACGCCTGTTTTGCTCAGCTAATATTTTACCTAATTGTTCAGCATGAGTCCGATATTCTAGACGACTACCATCGCTTGCACCACAAAAAACACAAATATTTTTTTTCATCAATTTTATTCTACCTTTTATATCTCTTACCTATTATTTTAACACAGTAATCACAGAATTTGCTTACAAGCTGAGCAGTTGATTCTGTTTAGTGTTTTAAAGATTGACATTGTCATTATAAATAGTTAATATTCTGCGTGTTAAGTGTTCCTCCATAGTTCAGTCGGTAGAACGGCGGACTGTTAATCCGTATGTCACAGGTTCAAGTCCTGTTGGAGGAGCCAATTTCCGAATCCTTAAAACCTGTTTATAAACAGGTTTTTTTTATGTCAATAATATACGTATTGATTCCTTTCATTGTTGCAGTAAATACGCTTAAAACCACATCTTTTATTAGGTATTTATCTAATTTATATATCATTATTATAAAAATATATTTGGAGAGTATCTAAGTTTAGTGATAATTTTTTAACATTTTTATTTAAATCAAATTCAAAATATGTCAAAACTAGAAATTCATTTAATTTGTATAACATTATCGACCTTATTTGTCTTTATTTTTTGGTTTTATCCTATTTCTAATGCAAAATATACGATAAACGACCAAGGAGCAAATGGTAATTACACTTATTCCGTCAACACAAAAAAACACGGTGCTAAAATCAAAATGATAGTGAGTGAAAAGTCTTTATTCAACATGCATGAAAATAAAAGCGATATAGCTGATTTATAGCATCTTGGGATTAAAATTACTGATTATGATCAAACGCTATTACCCAACAATTTGATTAATTTATCATTAATATTAGAACCGAAAATCTACCTTTTATCGAAATTAAACCAGTAAAAGCAATTCGAAGTTGTGTTAAGCAACAACTCTCTCCATTGAACTCATTAATAATAGCGAGTTTATTGCTCAGCTAAAAAGGTATTTTTTGTAAAAATATTTAATAACATATTAATTTTATTTGTTTTTGTTAAAAACAAACGTCTCCAAATCAAAAATTCCTACTTTCCCTTAGAAAAAATCGCCTATGAAATTTTTATTATTAGCAACTTCTTTAATAAACATAGATTTTTTTAGTTTTAAAGTTTTTTCATAAAAAAAAACGTGATCTGCCTCAATTTTTGAGTATACTATGCGTCTCATAAAACCCTAGTTTTTTTGAGGATGTTAGTTTGAGTACTGATAAACTTGTGGATTCCAATTCTCCCGCACAAATGACGAAAATTGCCGAAGATATTGGTAATTACAAAGTAAATAAGCCCCTATGTAGCACAATTTTATCTGCGATTCTTGCGGGTGTTTTTATCTCTATTGCTTTTGTGTTTTATATTACCGTAACAACCGGAACCGCAACCGTCGCTTTTGGTTTAGCAAAATTGGTCGGTGGTATCTGTTTTTCATTAGGACTAATGCTGGTTGTTTGTTGTGGTTCGGACTTATTTACTTCAACCGTATTAACCATTTTACCTAAAATGACTCACAAAGTGAGCTGGGCGAAAATGATCCGTAATTGGATTTTTGTCTATATCGGTAACTTTATTGGTGCTATACTGTTTGTCACAGTTATTTGGTTTTCTGGTCAGCATATGGTTGCTAATGGTTTGTGGGGATTGAATGTTCTGCAAACAGCTGATCATAAATTACATCACACCTTTATTGAAGCTGTGTGTCTTGGTTTTCTCGCTAATTTAATGGTTTGTTTGGCTGCTTGGATGAGTTATGCTGGACGTAGTTTACTCGATAAAATGCTCATTATGGTATTGCCTGTCGCTATGTTTGTCGCTAGCGGTTTTGAGCATAGCATTGCAAATATGTTTATGATCCCCATGGGCATTGTCATTAACAATTTTGCTTCTCCTGAATTTTGGCAAGCAGCTGGTGTATCACCTGATGCATTTAAAGAGCTGACAGTAACGCATTTTGTATTTAATAATTTAATTCCAGTGACAATAGGGAATATTTTAGGTGGTTTAGCTGTGGCGCTACCTTATTGGGCTTTATATTTACGTAAGCCGCATTGATTTTATAATCTTTACCCTCATATATAAGAGGATAAATAGATATTTTTGTAAACCTGAGGTGAAAAACTATGAGTAATTTAAACGAAGTACAAGCAGCTGCTTGGAAAGGCTTTAAAGATGGTGATTGGCAAAATAATGTTAATGTCCGCGATTTTATTCAAAAAAACTACACGCCATATGAGGGCGACGAGTCTTTCTTAGCTGGCGCAACCGAAGCCACAACTAAGTTATGGGATAAAGTAATGGAAGGCATTAAAATTGAAAATGCTACCCATGCCCCTGTGGATTTTGATACTAGTGTTATTTCGACAATTACTGCTCATGATGCAGGTTATATTGAAAAAGATTTAGAAAAAATTGTTGGTTTACAAACTGAAAAACCACTAAAACGTGCGATTATTCCGTTTGGTGGTATCAAAATGATCGAGAATTCTTGTAAAGCTTATAACAGAACTCTTGATCCTTTAGTTAAAAAAATCTTCACAGAATATCGTAAAACACATAACCAAGGTGTTTTTGATATCTATACTCCAGATATTCTTCGTTGTCGTAAATCTGGTGTTATCACTGGTCTTCCGGATGCTTATGGTCGTGGTCGTATTATTGGTGATTACCGTCGTGTTGCACTTTACGGTATTGACTACTTAATGCAAGACAAATTTGCACAATTCAATTCATTACAAGCAGATTTCGAAAACGGTGTTGATTTAGCAATGACTATGCAACGTCGTGAAGAAATCGCAGAACAACATCGTGCGCTTGGTCAAATTAAAGAAATGGCCGCTAAATATGGTTATGATATTTCAGCTCCAGCTAAAACTGCACAAGAAGCAGTACAATGGACATACTTTGGTTATTTAGCTGCGGTTAAATCACAAAATGGTGCAGCAATGTCATTAGGTCGTACGTCGACTTTCTTTGATATTTACTTCCAACGAGATCTTGAAGCAGGATTAATTACTGAAAAAGATGCGCAAGAAATTGTCGACCATTTCGTTATGAAATTACGTATGGTTCGTTTCTTACGTACTCCTGAATATGATGAATTATTCTCTGGCGATCCAATTTGGGCAACTGAATCTATCGCAGGTATGGGGGTTGATGGTCGTACTTTAGTTACTAAGACTTCTTTCCGTTTCTTAAATACTTTATATACAATGGGTCCATCACCAGAACCTAATATGACTATCCTTTGGTCTGAAAAATTACCAAGTGGATTTAAAGAGTTCGCATCTAAAGTATCAATTGATACTTCATCATTACAATATGAAAATGATGATTTAATGCGTCCTGACTTTAATAATGACGACTATGCTATTGCATGTTGTGTAAGCCCAATGATTGTGGGTAAACAAATGCAATTCTTTGGTGCTCGTGCAAACCTTGCTAAAACACTTCTATACGCAATCAACGGCGGTGTGGATGAAAAATTAAAAATGCAAGTTGGTCCTAAGGAAGCCCCAATCACTGATGAGTATTTAGATTTCGATACAGTATTTGCCCGTTTAGATCACTTTATGGATTGGTTAGCAAAACAATATGTAACAGCATTAAATGCTATTCACTACATGCATGATAAATATAGTTATGAAGCATCATTAATGGCACTTCATGACCGCGATGTTATTCGTACTATGGCATGCGGTATTGCGGGTCTTTCTGTTGCTGCTGACTCACTTTCTGCGATTAAATATGCAAAAGTGAAAACTATCCGTGATGAAGATGGTTTAGCGACTGACTTTGAAATCGAAGGTGAATATCCACAATTCGGTAACAATGATCCACGAGTCGATGATATTGCTGTTGATCTAGTTGAACGTTTCATGAAGAAAATTCAAAAACTTAAAACTTATCGTAATGCAATTCCTACTCAGTCAGTATTAACTATTACTTCAAACGTTGTTTATGGTAAGAAAACGGGTAATACTCCAGATGGTCGTCGTGCTGGTGCACCATTTGGCCCAGGTGCTAACCCAATGCACGGACGTGACCAAAAAGGTGCAGTGGCTTCATTAACATCAGTTGCTAAATTACCATTTGCCTATGCTAAAGACGGTATTTCTTATACTTTCTCTATCGTTCCAAATGCATTAGGTAAAGATGATGATGTGCGTAAGCGCAATTTAGCTGGCTTAATGGATGGTTACTTCCATCACGAAGCAACAATTGAAGGTGGTCAACATCTAAATGTTAACGTATTAAATCGTGATACATTATTAGATGCAATGGAGCACCCTGAAAAATATCCACAATTAACTATTCGTGTTTCTGGATATGCTGTACGCTTCAACTCATTAACTAAAGAACAACAAAATGACGTAATTAATCGTACATTTACGCAAGCAATGTAATTGAGTTAATTGATTAACTGAATCAAAATAGCGTCCTTTAAGGGCGCTATTTTTTTTATCAAATTTAAAAGAATATTGATGACAACTTTAATTAAATATCAATATGATGAGAATAATTGAATATTGTTAATATTTATTCGGTATAATTAAACAAAATATAATTAGGGTCGATTAATATAATTGGTGTAAGCCAAATGCTATCGGCGTTAAAATTATTAAAAGCAATATGAGCAATGATTAGAGATTATCTATGGAACAACAAAATATTATTATGACAACCAAATCACCTATTAAAGGTCGTATTCACTCTTTTGAATCCTTTGGCACTGTTGATGGTCCAGGAATCCGCTTTATTGTTTTTTTTCAAGGTTGTTTAATGCGTTGTTTGTATTGCCATAATCGTGATACTTGGGATTTAAAAGAGGGAAAAGAAGTTACTGTTGATGAATTGATGAAAGAGATTGTTTCTTACAAGAGCTTTATTATGCCTAATGGTGGTGGTGTGACGGCTTCTGGTGGTGAGGCAACGTTACAAGCTGAATTTGTTACAGAATGGTTTAAAGCCTGTCATCAAGAGGGGATCAGCACTTGTTTAGATACAAATGGTTATGCAAGACAGCTCGATCATGTTGTTGATGAACTTTTAGATGTCACTGATTTAGTTATGCTTGACTTAAAACAAGTCAATGATGATATTCATCAAAAATTAGTCGGTGTCCCTAATAAGCGGGTTCTTGAGTTTGCCAAATATTTACAAAAAATCAATAAACGAACTTGGATACGCTATGTGGTTGTTCCTGGATGGACCGATGATGATGATTCAGCACATTTACTGGGGCAATTTATTCAAGGGATGGACAATATTGAGCGTGTAGAATTGCTTGCTTACCATAAAATGGGGGCATATAAATGGGATACGCTTGGTGATAAATATAAATTGGAAGGGGTTGAAGCACCACCAAGAGAGACTCTTGATAGGATAAAAGGCATCATAGAGAGTTATGGTCATTATGTGACTTTTAGTAAATAAAAAAATAACCGGTTGATAAAAGGCACAATGAATTGCGCCTTTTTAGTATCCATTAAATTCTTTTGCGTTTTATTGCTCGCATAACAAAAATCCCACCCTCCAAAGCTAGAATACCAACTGATAACCAAATAAATCCATATGATACAATATGCTTTGATGAGACTGTTTCGTGTAAAAACACTATTGAAATAAGTGTTAGTAGTATGGGTTCTACATATCCCAGTAAGCCAAATAATCCCATGGGCAATAAACGACTAGCAACGAAATACATTGCAAAAGCAACCGCAGTGATGATACCTAACATAGGGATATAAATATGAAAATGAGAAATATCACTGATTACTTTGCCTAAATGGTAGTTTAAAGCACAATATATAAGGCACCCTAGGAAGATAAACAAAAAATCAGAAAACGTGCCAGAAATGCCATCTATTTGCAATTTTCGCCTTACTATAAAGTATATTGGGTACCCTAGGGCAATAACAGCTGTTTCCCATGAAAATGCCCCAGTAATGTAGATTTCAATAGCAACGCCTAATACAGCGAGTCCAACGGCTATTTTTTGCAAAAAGCTGAGCTTTTCTTTATAAACGATCTGTCCAGAAATCACCATCGCTAGCGGTAATAAAAAATAGCCTAGTGAGGCTGATAACCCATGCCCATTAAGTGGTGCCCAGATAAAAATCATCATCTGTATTGTGAGCAAAGCCGAAGAGAATAATAATCCTAATAAAAAGAGTGGCTGTTGTTTTATTCGTCTAAAAAGTGTAGTTATAGCTGACCACTGTTTTCCTACAATGATCAATACAACTATTGCAGGAAATGAAGTTAATAATCGCCAACAAAAAATATCAACAACAGATAAGGGATGTAACAAAACGGGATAGTAATAAAGTAACCCAAATAAACATGATGCAAGTATTGAAAGTACTACACCTTTTATCATTTTTTCCACCGTTGTTAATAAAAAAGCGCTAACAAGTAGCGCTATTATCTACATGAGAAAGAGTGTTTATTTAATAAACTCAACACCATTCATATAAGGTACTAAAACTGATGGCACTTTAATTGACCCATCTGCTTGTTGATAGTTTTCCATAATTGCAACAAGTGTACGTCCTACAGCTAAACCAGAACCATTTAGCGTATGTACTAAATAGGTTTTATTGTCAGCTTTATTACGATAACGAGCTTGCATACGTCGGGCTTGGAAATCCCACATATTTGAACAGGAAGAGATCTCACGATAGGTATTTTGAGCCGGTACCCATACTTCCAGATCATAGGTTTTGCATGAACCAAAGCCCATATCACCAGTACACAGTACAATTTTTCGATATGGCAGTTCAAGTAATTGTAGTACTTTTTCTGCGTGAGCAGTTAGTTCCTCTAGCGCCTTCATAGACTCTTCAGGCTTAACAATTTGAACCAACTCTACTTTATCAAATTGATGCATACGAATTAAGCCGCGAGTGTCTTTACCATAAGATCCCGCCTCAGAACGGAAGCAAGGAGTATGTGCTGTCATTTTTAATGGTAATACACTTTCATCAAGAATTTCATCGCGTACAAGGTTAGTGACTGGCACTTCAGCTGTTGGAATTAACGCATAATTGCTGCTGTCTGCTTCTTCATCTAGTGGTTTAGTATGAAATAAATCACCTGCAAATTTAGGTAATTGTCCTGTACCAAAAAGTGTTGCTTGATTTACAAGATACGGTACATAAATTTCGGCATAGCCGTGTTGTTCGGTGTGTAAATCTAACATAAATTGGGTGATAGCACGATGCAAGCGTGCTATTTGTGATTTCATAACCACAAAACGGGCACCTGTTAGTTTTACTCCAGCTGCAAAATCAAGCCCACCAAAACGTTCACCTAATGCAACGTGATCTTGAACTGGAAAATCAAACGTTCTTGGTGTACCAAAACGTGATATTTCGACATTATCATTTTCATCTTTACCATCAGGTACAGAATCGTCAGGAATATTCGGGATAGTAGAGGCAATATCTTTAATTTGATTGAGTAATGTATCAAGCTCTGTTTTTGCTCTATTAAGTTTTTCACCTAGTTTGTTGACTTCTTCACGAACAGTTGTGATATCTTCACCACGAGCTTTTGCTTGACCAATAGCTTTTGAGCGAGCGTTACGCTCAGCTTGCAAGTTTTCAGTTTCAACTTGTAATACCTTGCGCTTTTCTTCTAGATGACGAATAGCATCAACATCTAATTTAAATCCACGACGTGCTAATTTATTAGCGACAAGATCCAATTCATTTCGGAGTAAATTTGGGTCCAACATACATAATGTCCATTATTAATTAGGGAATATCTTTCTACTTTGTTGTTATTCTAATATAGATAACAGAACATATAAATCAAAAGTAGATTGATTTATTGATATTAAAATTTGTGAGCTTAGTATACTAGAATTATATCGGGATTCAACCTAAATGGCGCACCCGAAGGGATTCGAACCCCTGACCGCTCGGTTCGAAGCCGAGTGCTCTATCCAGCTGAGCTACGGATGCGTGTAAGTTCGTTAAAAAAATGGTGCATCCGAAGGGATTCGAACCCCTGACCGCCCGGTTCGTAGCCGGGTACTCTATCCAGCTGAGCTACGGATGCGTTTTGAATTTATTAAAATGGTGCATCCGAAGGGATTCGAACCCCTGACCGCCCGGTTCGTAGCCGGGTACTCTATCCAGCTGAGCTACGGATGCATATTTTAATTTTTTAAATGGCGGTGAGAGAGGGATTCGAACCCTCGATGCAGCTTTTGACCGCATACTCCCTTAGCAGGGGAGCGCCTTCAGCCTCTCGGCCATCTCACCAAAACATCATGACTTTGCTTGAACAACAAAATCATAATGTGTGGCGCACATATTACTTTTTACAAAAAATAAGTCAAACATTTTTTTATTTATACGTGCTGGTTGTTTATTTCCTGCCCAATATTACCATCAGGATTTGGGTGATTCATCGTTTATTTCTTGTGGTTGATGAATTCTGTTATATATTTCTTCTCTATGAATAGAAACTTCTTTTGGTGCATTAATACCAACTCTGACTTGATTACCTTTTACGCCCAAGATGGTAATAACTACATCGTCACCAATTATTAGTGTTTCACCTACTCTCCTAGTTAAAATTAACATTAGATCTCCTAATATCAGTTAAGTATATATCCAACAATTTTAAGATATAGCTTCGTTAGCCTCCATCTATAAAAACAGAAAGATGGAATTTTAAAGAAAAACTCTAATATTTAATTATCAAACATTTGAGTATATATGGCTAACTTGCTTGTAATTTGCTACTGATTTCTTTTTTCACCGAAGATAACGCTTCTGGTAACGCTGAGAGATCCGTTCCTCCTGCTTGAGCAAAATCAGGTCGCCCACCACCTTTACCACCTATCTTTAATGCTAATTGAGAAACTAATTCGCCTGCTTTAACAATATTGACTAAATCATTGGTTACACCAGCAGCTAAATTAATTTTGCCATCATTAACGGCAGCTAAAACAATTACACCTGTTTTTAATTGATTTTTAAGATCATCAATCATTGTCCGTAATAATTTTGCTTCGACGTTATCCAGTTTAGCAATAAGCAAATTTTTGTTATTTATTGTTTCACATTGATTAAGCAATTGTGTACTTTCTTGGCTAGCTTTCTGTGCTTTTAATTGTTCAATCGTTCTTTCAAGCAGCTTAGTTTGATCAAGTAATTGTTCAATGCGTGTTATAACTGCAGATTTGTCACTTTTAACTAATTGCCCAATTTGAGTTAATAGATTAGATTCATTATGTATCAGATCCATTGCATTTTGTCCTGATGTTGCCTCGATACGGCGTACACCAGATGCAATGCTTGACTCTGTTATTATTTTAAATAAACCAATATCGCCAGTTCTATCTACGTGAGTACCACCACACAGTTCAATTGAAAAATCGCCCATTGTTAGAACTCTAACAATATCTTCATATTTTTCACCAAATAAAGCCATAGCACCTTTATCTTTAGCCTTATCAATTGGCATTAGCTCAATATCTACTGGTAAATTACGACGAATTTGCTGATTAACTAAGTTCTCTATTTCAATAATTTGTTCTGGTGTAATGGATTGATTATGTGAAAAGTCAAAACGCAGATAGGTATCATTAACTAAAGATCCTTTTTGATGAACATGGCTACCTAAAACACGTTGTAAAGCCGCTTGTAATAAATGTGTAGCGGAATGATTACGGCGAATACGTTCGCGTAACTCGATATCAATAGCAGCAGTGACATTATCGCCAATTTTTAAAGAACCTTTAATTATTTTTCCTAAATGGCCAATACTTTTACCATATTTTTGGCTATCAAAAACGCTAAATTCAAGATTAGCTGCTGTTAATAAACCTTTATCACCAATTTGACCACCTGATTCTCCATAAAATGGTGTTTTGTCTAAAACGACAATCGCTTCATCGCCAGCACTAATATTTTCAACTTTCTGGCCATTTTTAAATATAGCAATAACTTTTCCTGAGGCTTCTGTTGCTTGATAGCCTAAAAACTCAGTTTTATCATCAAGTTTAATAACATTGCTATAATCGACATTAAATGAGCTTGACTCGCGGGCTCGTTTTCTTTGCTCTTCCATGCATTGATTAAAACCCGCTTCATCAATAGTGATATTTTTTTCGCGACATACATCAGCCGTTAAATCTAACGGGAAGCCGTAAGTATCATAAAGTTTAAATGCAATATCACCAGGTAATATTTGACCAGTTAGCTTTGCTAATTCTTGATCAAGTAAAAATAACCCGCGCTCTAATGTTTTTAAAAACTGCTCTTCTTCAATTTTTAGCGCATCTTCAACTAATTTTCGATTAGTTTCTAGTTCAACTGCTGCGCTTCCCATAACATCAATTAAGGGTTTAACAAGTTTGTAGAAGAAAACATTTTTTGCACCTAGCATATGCCCATGGCGCACAGCACGTCGAATAATACGTCTTAAAACATAACCTCTACCTTCGTTTGAAGGTAAGACCCCATCCGAAATTAGAAAAGCACAAGAACGAATATGATCAGCAATAACGCGTAGAGATTTACTTTCTAAATCTTTAGTTTGAATAACGTGGGCTGCATCATTAATTAATTTTTTGAATAGATCTATTTCATAATTAGAGTTGACATGTTGCAATACTGCCGCAATACGTTCTAGTCCCATACCAGTATCGACTGATGGTTTAGGTAATGGTTCCATTGTACCGTCAGGATGGCGATTAAATTGCATAAAGACAATGTTCCAAATTTCGATAAATCGGTCACCGTCTTCTTCAGCGCTACCAGGAGGTCCTCCCCAAATATGATCGCCATGATCATAGAAAATTTCGGTACAAGGGCCACAAGGTCCAGTATCTCCCATCTGCCAGAAATTATCTGAGGCATACGGGGCACCTTTATTATCACCAATACGAATTATGCGTTCTTTAGGTATTCCTATTTCTTTTTCCCAAATTGCATAAGCTTCGTCATCTGTCTCATAAACGGTAACGGTTAATTTATCTTTAGGTAGATTAAACCACTCTTTGCTAGTTAACAATTCCCATGCAAAATGTATGGCATCATGCTTAAAATAGTCACCGAAACTAAAGTTTCCTAACATTTCAAAAAAAGTATGGTGTCGGGCTGTATAACCAACATTGTCTAAATCATTATGTTTACCACCAGCACGGACGCAACGTTGTGATGTTGTTGCTCTAGTATAAGAACGTTTATCAATACCAAGAAATACATCTTTAAATTGATTCATTCCAGCATTAGTAAATAATAATGTTGGATCATTGTGTGGAACAAGGGAACTACTTGCGACAACTTCATGTCCTTTGTCACGGAAAAAGTCAAGAAAATTTTGACGAATTTCTGCTGTGCTTTTCATTTATGCTTCCATATAAAACGATAGATATTTAAATGTAGTAATATACCTGTTACAACAAAAGTTGAAAAGTAAATATTCTTATATTGGGGTGGAGCTAATTAATACTACAAGTAAATAAGGAAAAAAGAATTAGTGAGCTTTTATTTGTAATCGGTTTTACTAAATTGTATATATTCTATTCTAGATATTATCACTATTTAAGTCAATAAATTGTACACTGCTTTAATATCATCTTGTGTATAACCTCTTGCCATTAAAAATTGAATACCTTTTTGTTTTTTATTGTTATTTTTAGAATCAATTTGTTTTAGCTTTTTTAGCAATTGTTCATATGCTAGATTGGCCCAGTTGATATTAGCCATTTGCAATAGTTGTTGAGTTAAATGAACGGATAAACCTCTTTGTTTAAGTTCCATTGCAATTTTATATTTTCCATAACCTTTATTGGCACGCATAACAATATATTTTTCAATATATTGCTCATCATTAATCCAATTTTGATTAATACAATGCTCAATTACATCTCGTATTTCTGTTTTTAGTTTGGCTAACAGATCATGATATTCTTCATCTGTACTTTGTTGTTTCTTTGCAAAAAAAAATGTTATTTTTTGGCTTAGCTCATATGAAGAGTGATCGCGCTGTGCAAGTAACTGCACAGCTTTATTTAGGATTAATTTATTGAGTTTTTTCTCATTATTCAATGCTTTCATCCTCAGATGAAATATTTTCGTCATCAGCTGTAAAAACTGCTGGACTATTTAGTAATAAATCACGTAGTTTGATTTCGAGTTCTTTAGCAATTTCGGGATGTTCTTGTAAAAACTTAATTGAGTTAGCTTTACCTTGCCCCACTTTCTCGCCATTGTAGCTATACCATGCTCCAGCTTTATCGACCAATTTGTGTTTAACCCCTAAGTCAATTAGTTCACCTTCTTTTGAAATCCCACAACCATACAAAATCTGGAATTCAGTTTGTCTAAATGGTGCAGCAACTTTGTTTTTAACCACTTTTACTCGAGTATCGCTACCGATAATATCTTCGCCTTCTTTCACTGAACCAATACGACGAATATCAAGACGAACAGAGGCATAGAATTTAAGCGCATTACCACCGGTTGTTGTTTCAGGATTACCAAACATTACACCGATTTTCATACGAATTTGGTTGATAAACACAACTAAACAATTGGCGTTTTTGATGTTTGCGGTAAGCTTACGCAAAGCTTGTGACATTAAACGAGCTTGTAATCCCATATGAGAATCGCCCATTTCTCCTTCAATTTCAGCCTTTGGTGTTAAAGCAGCAACGGAGTCAACAATAATTACATCAACAGCACCAGAACGAACTAAAGCATCACAAATTTCAAGTGCTTGTTCACCAGTGTCAGGTTGAGAAACTAATAGATCATCAACTTTTACACCTAATTTTGCAGCATAAATTGGATCGAGAGCATGTTCAGCATCAATAAATGCACATGTTTTACCTTCTTTTTGAGCTTGTGCTATAACCGATAAGGTGAGTGTTGTTTTGCCGGATGATTCTGGTCCAAAAATTTCAACGATTCGACCCATTGGTAAGCCGCCGATACCTAATGCAATATCTAGCCCTAAAGAACCAGTAGATACCGCATCCACATCTAACGTTTGGGTATCCCCTAAACGCATAATTGAACCTTTACCAAATTGTTTCTCGATTTGACTTAATGCAGCGGAAAGTGCGCGTTGTTTATTTTCGTTCATATTATAAAATTCCAATGAGTTAGGATACGGATATATTATACTGTATTATTATACAGTATCAAGTTTTTTTTATACACAAACAGTTATTTAGTTAGTTATGGGAGCTTGTTCACAGTTTTTTTACCAATAGTCCATTTGGTGTAATAATTGAAACTAACAGATGGTGATGAAATATTAATATTCAAGATTAAATTTATTGGATTATTCTACTCATTTTATGATTATAATACTCAAACAAATTTAAACAAATAATGATTGTTTAAATATAAATAAGAAAAGCGGTGTATTTTATAAAAATTGTTATATATAAAATCTAATAATAATCAAATTTTACTAATTTAATTCAGTAATACTTACAAAATATTCAATTTGACAAAATGAGATTTGAAGTGTTTTTAACCTAATTTTATTTGTTTAAGTATTTATACTTAAGTTTAGTATTAATTTGAAATATCTTTATAGGTTAAATATACATCAGAAAAAGGAAAATAATGATTATTGATAGACAACATTATGTTTTATGCTCACACTGTGATTTGGTCATCGAATTATCAGATATAACGATAGGGCATAAAGCTGTGTGCCCACGTTGTAATACAACGTTAGCTAAAAATAATAGTAATATGAAGTTTAGTGCAGCTATGTATGCAATATGTTCATTAATTATGATTATTGTAGCTTATGGTTTTATCTTTATTGATATCCGTATTGTGGGTAATTTCATCGGTGTTAGCGTATTAGATATTCCTAAAACCCTTTTTTCTGATAATTATAGCTATATTTCAGCACTTTTTATCTTGTTTGTTTTACTTTTTCCTATATTCAATTTATCAATTATTGTTTTACTCTGTTCCAAACTACAGTTAACAAAGTATCGTAAACGAGATCTGCTTGTTGTTTATGAAAAGTGTCAACATTGGTGTATGCCTGAAATATTTCTTACTGGTATTTTAGTTAGCTTTGTTAAATTAATGAGTTATGGCAGTATTGGTGTGACAGGTACATTTTGGGCGTTTTGTCTATTTGTCTTTTTTTATATAAAGTCTTTAGTGATTTTTTCACCGGAAACAATTTGGGACGAAATTCATCGTAGTAATTTTGCTACCGATATACCAAAAGTTGGTAAAACTGGCATTTGTCAAAATTTAAAACTATGCAAATGCTGTCAGGCTATATTGCCAGTGCACTATGTAAAATGTCCAAGGTGTAAACAAAAAAGCAAGGTCAGAGATCTTGATAAAATACAATGGACCCTAGCCTTATTGGTTACTTCATTAATTCTTTACATTCCCGCCAATTTATTTGGAATTATGATAACTGTTGTTTTTGGGGCGCCATCAACTTCCACTATTATGGATGGCGTTATTTATATGTGGCAAGCCGGCGATGTACCTGTTGCACTTGTCATTTTTATTGCGAGTGTTGTTATTCCAATCTTAAAGATTATTTCACTTAGTTGGCTTTGTTATTTTGCATTAGCAGTAAAACGAAAAAACAAACATAATTGCTTAAAAATGAAAAGATTGTACACTGCAGTTGAGTTTATTGGTAAATGGTCAATGATTGATATATTTGTGGTTGCTGTTATTTGCTCTTTAGTTAGAAATCAGCAAATGATGGGCGTTTACCCAGATATTGGTGTTACATTTTTTGCAACTGTCGTTATTATCACGATGATTGCATCACAAAAATTCGATCCTCGGTTAATTTGGGATCGTCCGCAAAAAAGAAAATAGATTAATAGGAACAATATGGCAACATCAAGTAAATTAGCAAAAATAATTAAAATTAGAGCTATTTCAGCTATATGGATTATTCCGATTGTTACTGCAATTGTGGGTATTTGGATAATCTATGCCCATTTTGCTGATAGAGGTACCTCGTTCACATTGCTCGCAAAAGACGCAAGTGGCATTATTGCAGGAAAAACGGTAATTAAAAACCGTAGCGTTGATGTTGGTATAGTTGATGAAGTAACTTTATCTGATGACTACAAACAAGTGGTAATAAAAGGCCGTATTTATAATGACATGGTTCCGTTACTTAAAAATGACTCAATTTTTTGGGTTGTTAAGCCTGAAATTGGTCGTGATGGAGTGACTGGACTAGGTACTATCTTATCGGGCGTTTATATCGAATTAGTTGCGGGAAGCGATACGCATAGTTTTCAACATAAACCTTTCGTGCTTTCTGATACACCACCATTGTCTGATCCAAGTATTAAAGGAATTCGTTTAAATTTAGAAAGTGAGCAAAATGGTGTGATCCCTCGAGGTGCTTCTGTTATGTTTCATGGCTATCGTGTAGGTAATGTTGAGACATCAGAATTTGATATTGAAGCACGTAAAATGAAATATCAAATATTTATTACAAAACCTTACGATGTGCTAGTAACACAAAATGTTCGTTTTTGGAAAGAAGGGGGGATAAATTTAACACTTTCATCTCAAGGTGCAAGCCTAGATGTACCTTCTTTAGATGTGTTAATGTCGGGGGGAATCAGTTTTGATTTACCAGATGGTTCTAAATTAGGTGCTCCTGCCGAACAAAATGCAGTTTATAAATTATATGAAGATAAAAAATCTATTAAAGATTCGCAATATACTGAATATAAAGAATTTCTTGTTATGCTTTCCGATTCTATATCTGGATTATCAGAAGGTGTACCAGTTGAATATCATGGTATTAGACTAGGTACAGTATCTAAAGTACCATTTTATACTGCAGAAATGTTAAAAAGATCCTCAATTTTAAATAAAAGGGTACCAATATTAATTCGAATTGAACCAGATCGCTTATCTGAATTAGTTGATGAAAAAATTGATATTGCCGCATTGATTATGAAAGAACAAGAAAATGGATTAAGAGCTTCACTAAAAACATCAAACATGTTCACCGGTGCGATGTATATAGATCTTGATTTTTATCCTGATCTGAAAAATAAATATGATCCAAAAATGGCAAAACAATTTGGTTACGATACTATTGAGGCGACTTCAACAGGAATTGCTCAAATTCAATCAAAAGTTATGCAGTTATTAGATAATTTTAACAATTTGCCTATTAATAATACGGTATCACAGCTTAATCACTCGCTCGCTTCAAGCCAACGCTTAATGGATTCATTAAATCGAGTTATGGCAAGTAAAGAGATGCAGAATATGCCAAAAGATCTGCAAAAAACATTACGCTCATTAAATGAAACAATGAAAGAATTACAACCAGGTTCTGAGCTCAACAATCAAATGAAAGAGAGTTTACAAAAAGTGCAACAGATGATGGATGAACTCACTCCATTACTCAATACGCTTAATGATAAGAGTAATGCACTAATTTTTTCTGCTCCATCGAAGAAAGATCAAGAACCCCAAGCAAAAGGTAAAAAATAATGAACAGAATATATAAAAAGTTATTTATAGCTATATTTATACCATTATTTGCCATATTAGTGGGTTGCTCAGCTGGTAACTCAAGTAAAAGTTATTTTCAACTCACTAGCAATTTACAGATTCCTGTATCGCAAAATATGAAAACCACGAATCAATTTATTTGGATTGAGTCGATTGATGTGGCGAGTTTTTTAAATAAACCTGGCATTGTATTACAAACCGATAATATCAAATATGAAACAGCAACGAACCATTTATGGATATCGACGCTATCTCAGCAATTACAAGACCGAGTAACGCAGGATTTAACTGCTATGTTACCCAATTATTTAGTGTCCAGTAAATCAATTACAACACCAACAATAACGGTAAAATTATTTATAGATAGCTTTCATGGCAGTTATATGGGGGATGCGATAATTAAAGGCCGATGGGTTGTTACTGACCGTAAAAATAATATTGAAATCAAACCATTTGAGCGCCATATTCCTTTAGCAACCAATGGTTATGATGCTTTAGTTAAAGCGTTATCAAAAGGATGGCAAGATGAAGAACTAGACTTTGCAAACTCAATAAAACATTAGTGTTACACTGACATTCCGTCAGCACGCTGACGGAATGTCTAAACTTAAATGGCAATAGATCTTAGTGACAATTTAAATTGACTAAAAACCTTATCATCAATGTCCACCCATTTACGAACACTATTGATAAAAGCGATTTTTTGGGCATTTACCAGATCATCTTTTAAAATCGTTTTTTCTAACAATTGATTGTGATCCAGATAAAATTGCCGCATGGTTCCAGCTAATAATCCCGATTCTTTTTTAGGTGTAACCCATTGATCATTAATCAATAGCGCGATATTACCATTAACAAATTCAGTTATCTCATTGTATTGATTAAAATTAATATATTCTTTTCCTACAGTTAAATCCGGAAAGTGCTCACGATTTGATGTTTTATGATACAAATAGACATTTTGGTTATCAACGCACTGTGTTGCAAGTTGAATTTCATTAATTTCTATCGGCCTGTTAATGATCTCTTTACTAATAGTGTAATGCCCATCTTTTTGCTGTAAGATTCTCACTTTATAAAGGTTGTTAGGCACTGAATTTGCTAACTTAATAAGTTGCAACTTAATTGTATTAATATCACAGTTAAAATCAAAATAATCAGCTGATTGAGCAAGTCTGCTTAAATGTTCATCTAATAATAAAAATTGTCCTTTTTCAAGCAACAACGATTCAATAATATATTTTGGGATAGAAGTAGTGCGATTTAAAATGGCTGTTTTCGCTAAGATCTCACTATATTCGTCTTGAGATGTTGAATCCCAAGTGATTCCACCACCAACACCATAGTGCATTTGTTTATTGTGTATGGTTAATGTACGAATTGGGATATTAAATATAGCTTTATTCATATAAGGTTCAACATAACCAATTGTCCCACAGTAAACTCCCCTGTGGGAGTTTTCAATATCTGCGATAATTTGCATGGTACTGGTTTTTGGGGCACCGGTAATTGAGCCACAAGGGAATAGGGCTTGAAAAATTTGATATAAACTGACATCTTCCTTCATTTCAGCTTGAATCGTTGAAGTCAATTGCCAAACGGTTGGATATTTTTCCGCTGAAAATAATTTCGGAACTGTCACCGTTCCTGGTTTTGCAATGCGACTTAAATCATTACGCAACAAATCAACAATCATCATGTTTTCAGCTTGATTTTTTTCAGAAAATAATAACTTTAATTGTTGTTTATCTTGTTGAATATTTAGGCCACGTGCTGTGGTCCCTTTCATTGGTTTTGTCGTAATAATGGTATTGTCTAACTTAAAGAATAATTCTGGTGAAATCGATAAAATATGATAATCGTCAAACTCAAGATAAGCGCAATAATCAGCCTGATTGTTTTTTTGTAGAAAATGGTAATAATCCATAGCGCTTTCATTAAATGGTGCGGTAAATTGAATGGTATAGTTGGTTTGATAAGTATTACCTGATTCAATTTGTGATCGAATAAAGGCAATTTTTTGATTATATTCATCTCTTGATGTATCGCTTATTAAATCAAAGCTTGGAGGTGTATAATCATTTAGTTCTATTTGTTCAACGATAGAAAAATGATCAAAAATACCAAATAACAATAGTGGTATACCTTGATGGACATCATTATTATGTTTTGTTTTATTTTCATTATTTAGCCCCGTTGCACTTTCATAAGCGAGATACCCAACCGCATAAAAACCTTGTTGCGTAAATTTTTCGATTAAATCGAATTGTTGTTGAATTGTCGAGTAATCATTTGATCTTAAAATGGCAATAGGATTGCAAAAATATTTATGCTGACCTTCAAAATCTATATAAATTTTCATATTAAGATTGCTCATGGACAAAATTATTAATCATTTGTAAACCTGATTCGGTTTTTATCGCTTCAGGGTGGAATTGAACTGACTCAATGGGTAACGTTTTATGACGTAATCCCATAATCAACCCTTGATTGTTTCTAGCGGTTACAATCAGGTGAGAATCTTCTTGTGAAAAATTATCACATGCAATTAATGAGTGATAGCGAACCACTGAAAGCGGGTTTTTGACTCCTTTAAATACCCCCTGACCATCATGCATTATTTCATCAACTTTACCGTGCATCGGTGTTGGTGCTTTGGCAATGTGGTACCCATAATATTGTGCAATGGCTTGATGTCCTAAACAAATTCCCAATATCGGATAAATATGAGCAAATTCGGCAATAATAGCAAGTGATATTCCTGCATTAACTGGTGCCCCTGGGCCAGGAGAAATGATAATTTTAGAAAAGCTTAGTTCTTTTATTTGTTCGATTGTTAGTTCGTCATTTTTGATAACTTTAACTTCGGCGCCAACTTGGCATAAATAATCGTTAATATTAAATGTAAAAGAATCATAATTATCTATTAATAATATCAAAATACAGTCCATTAATTACAAAACATATTGATTTAAAAACCGGTAACTGTAACAGTTAAAATCCAGTCGTAACAGGCTTTATTATATCGTTAATACACTTAAAAGAAGAAATCATTGCGATTTTACCCTCTTTTTATCTCTCTTTTATACTTAAACAATATTTTTAATGAAACTTTTTTACAAAAAGCAGTTTTTCTGTGATTGATTTCACAAAAACATACAACTCTACTTGTATGGTAGTATTTGAGTTGTTATTTTAATAACGTCTAAATTTACACGAGAGGTATTGAATGAAAATTGTAAAAGCAGATGTTTTTGTATGCAGTCCAGGAAGAAATTTTGTCACATTAAAAATAACCACCGACGAAGGAGTTTATGGTGTTGGTGATGCAACGCTTAATGGACGTGAATTGGCCGTAGCTTCTTATCTTAAAGATCATCTGTGCCCTCAACTAATTGGGCGTGATCCGCATCAAATAGAAGACATCTTCCAATATTTCTATAAAGGCGCCTATTGGCGTCGTGGTCCTGTGACTATGTCAGCTATTTCGGCCATTGATATGGCTCTGTGGGATATTAAAGGAAAATTAGCCAACATGCCTCTTTACCAGTTATTAGGAGGCGCGTCGCGCACAGGAGTTATGGTTTACTGTCATACTACTGGTGCAAGCATTGACGAAGCATTAGATGACTATGCTAAACATAAGGAAATGGGGTTTAAAGCAATTCGTGTGCAATGTGGCATACCGGGTATGAAGACAACCTATGGTCAAAGTAAAGGGAAAAACCTAGCTTATGAACCTGCCACTCGTGGCAACTACCCAGAAGAACAATGTTGGGCAACAGAGAAATACCTCGATTTTATGCCTAAATTGTT
Organism: Gilliamella sp. X-23; assembly: GCF_057063545.1. Classification (NCBI taxonomy): domain Bacteria; kingdom Pseudomonadati; phylum Pseudomonadota; class Gammaproteobacteria; order Orbales; family Orbaceae; genus Gilliamella; species Gilliamella sp. X-23. The sequence goes on along the minus strand of NZ_JBXSQG010000002.1, from coordinate 28,804 downwards.
TGATGCCGTACGAAATAAATTTGGTTTTAATGAGCATCTACTACATGACATGCATCACCGTTTAACACCAATCGAAGCTGCTCGTTTTGGAAAAAGTATAGAAGATTACAGGCTGTTTTGGATGGAAGATCCGACACCGGCCGAAAATCAAGAATGTTTTCGTTTGATACGCCAACATACAGTCACTCCAATTGCAGTTGGTGAAGTGTTTAATAGCATCTGGGATTGCAAACAACTTATTCAAGAGCAATTGATTGATTATATTCGAACTACAATTACCCATGCTGGCGGTATTACTCATATGCGCCGTATTGCTGATTTTGCTGCACTTTATCAAGTAAGAACAGGATCCCACGGACCATCTGATTTATCCCCTATTTGCCATGCAGCTGCACTGCATTTTGATATGTGGGTACCTAATTTTGGTGTGCAAGAATTTATGGGTTATTCAGAGCAAATGCTAGAAGTCTTTTCACCAAACTGGACTTTTAATGATGGCTATATGCACCCAAGCGATAAACCAGGCCTTGGTATAGATTTCGATGAAAAACTTGCCGAAAAATATCCATACAAACCAGCTTACTTACCTATTGCTCGTTTAGAAGATGGTACGTTGTGGAATTGGTAAATTATAGGAGGTTATATGAAAAGTATTGTAATCAAACAACCTAATGAATTGGTAATTGAGGAACGAGAAGTTCCTCAGCCTGCAAATGGGGAAGTAAGAGTAAAAGTAAAATTAGCAGGTATTTGTGGTTCAGATAGCCATATATACCGCGGACATAACCCATTTGTTAAATATCCACGAGTTATTGGTCATGAATTTTTTGGTGTGATTGATGAAGTTGGTGAAGGGGTTGATAGATCTAGAATTGGAGAAAGAGTATCTGTCGATCCAGTTATTAGTTGTGGGCACTGCTATTCTTGTTTAGTAGGTCGTCCTAATGTTTGTACATCTCTTACTGTATTGGGTGTTCATCGAGATGGTGGATTTAGTCAGTACGCAGTAGTTCCAAGTAAAAATGCTTATGTTATCCCAGATGAAATTAGTGATGAGTTTGCAGTGATGATTGAACCATTTACTATCGCAGCAAATGCAACCAGCCATTTAAAACCAACTGAAAATGATATTGTACTAATTTATGGTGCAGGCCCAATGGGACTAACTTCAGTACAAGCGTTAAAAGGAGTTTATAACGTTAAAGAGGTCATTGTTGTTGATCGAATTGAAGAACGTTTAAATATGGCAAAAATTAGTGGTGCTGACAGAGTAATAAACAATACCTCTTTATCTTTAAAAGATGAGCTGGATAAGCTCAGTATTAAACCGACGGTTATTATAGATGCAGCCTGTCATCCATCCATTTTGCAAGAAGCAATTAGTATTGCATCACCAGCAGCAAGAATCTTGATTATGGGGTTCTCAAGTGATGCCTGTCAGATAACTCAGCAAGGTATTACAAGTAAAGAATTATCTATTTTTTCATCTCGATTAAATGCTAATAAATTTCCAGTTGTAATTGATTGGCTTAAGAAAAAATTAATTGACCCGCAAAAGTTAATCACACATCAATTCGATTATATGCAAGTCATTCAAGCGATAGAAACTTTTGAAAAAGATCAAAAACAGTGTTGCAAGGTGTTACTAACTATTAGCTAGGAATTTTTAAACACATTTTTATTGATGATCTTTTATATATAAAATTATAAGGCGAGTAAAATATGAATAACATAGGAAAGATTAAATGTGAAAGAAATGCTTCAGATTTAGTTAAAGCGGCTGTTTCTGGATGGCTTGGAACAGCATTAGAATTTATGGACTTTCAATTATATTCTTTAGGCGCTGCACTAGTATTTCGTGAAATATTTTTCCCCGAACAATCGGCAATTATGGCACTAATCTTAGCTATGGGAACCTATGGGGCAGGATACATTGCCCGAATTGTTGGTGCTTTTATCTTTGGACGAATGGGAGATGCAATTGGTAGAAAGAAAGTATTATTTATTACAATTACTATGATGGGTATTTGTACAACACTAATTGGTGTATTACCAACTTATGCTCAAGTAGGTATTTTAGCTCCTTTAATGTTGGTTCTCTTACGAATAGTTCAAGGTTTGGGTGCTGGTGCCGAAATTTCAGGGGCAGGCACTATGCTTGCAGAATATGCACCTATAGGAAAAAGAGGAATTATTTCTTCATTAGTTGCAATGGGCACTAATTGCGGTACATTGAGCGCTACCGCAATTTGGGCAGTTATGTTTTTTTGGTTAGATAAAGAACAGCTAATTGCATGGGGATGGAGAGTACCTTTCCTTGTAAGTGCGATCGTTATGATTTTTGCGATATGGCTTAGAATGAACTTAAAAGAAAGCCCTGTATTTGATGGTGTTAATGATGTAAATACCCAATCAATTAATGACAAACAACCAATCAAACACATTTCATTAGTTGAAATGATAAAAAGTAAATCATTTTGGCTAGCAACTGGTTTACGTTTTGGGCAAGCAGGAAATTCAGGGTTAATTCAAACTTTTTTAGCAGGTTACTTGGTGCAGGCTTTATTATTCGAAAAAGGTATACCTACAGATGCTTTAATGATTAGTTCTATTGTAGGATTTGTTACTATTCCTTTTTTAGGGTGGTTATCTGACAAAATTGGTCGACGAATTCCATATATTGTTTTGACTGTTTCTTCAATTATTCTTGCTTATCCAATGCTATCTATTGTTGTTGATAAAAGTTATTCAGTTAGCACTATAATGTTATGCTTAATTATTATTCATAACATTGCAGTACTAGGGTTATTTGCGCTAGAAAATATTACTATGGCGGAAATGTTTGGTGCTCGTAATCGCTTTACTCAAATGGCAATATCTAAAGAATCCGGAGGTCTTATTGCAGTTGGGTTTGGTCCTTTATTAGCCGGAATTTTCTGTAATATTGTCAACGATTGGTGGCCAATTGTTGTTATGATCATTGTTTATTCTTGTATTGGTCTGATATCAGCGATTTTTATGCCAGAAATTAAAGATCGTGATTTATCTGATTTAAATGATGCTGCATTATAATTTAAGGTTTTGAAGGAAAAATAATGAAACTATCAAATCTAACTTTATCACAACTACCTGAAAAGGTAGTTGTACCGAACTATGATAGAAATAAGCTTAAAACTAAAATAGTTCATCTTGGTTTTGGTGCTTTTCATCGTGCTCATCAAGCCGTTTTTACTGACATTTTGGCAACAAAATATGGAAGCGATTGGGGATATTGTGAAGTTAATTTAATCGGTGGTGAAAAACAAATTGAAGATTTAAAGCAGCAAGATTACCTATTTAGTGTGTGTGAAATGGCTTATGATAATTGGAATTCACGAGTTGTCGGGGTTGCCAAAGAGGCATTACATGCTGATATTGATGGTATTGCAAAAATATTAGAAGTTATGACACGCCCTGAAATCGCTATCATTTCAATAACTGTGACTGAAAAGGGATATTGTTATTTACCGTCAACGGCATCAATTGATCTAAATAACCCGCTGATTAAACACGATATTGAAAATGCAGCTAAACCGAAAACTGTTCCGGGTCTGATCGTTGAGGCATTACGTTTACGTAAAGAAAAAGGTTTAAAACCGTTTACGGTAATGTCTTGTGATAACATGCCAGAAAATGGTCATGTGACACGTAATGTTGTTTTGGCGTTAGCCAAACAACGTGATCCAAGTTTGGCTAGTTGGATCGACCAAAATGTGACATTCCCATCAACAATGGTTGACCGAATTGTACCTGCCGTGACACCTGAAACCATGGAAAAAATCCAAAAACAACTGGGTGGTATTGAAGATCCGGCTGGGGTTGCCGGCGAGCCATTTAAGCAATGGGTTATTGAAGATAACTTTGTTGCTGGCAGACCCGAGTGGCAAAAAGCCGGTGCTGAACTTGTTAGTGATGTCTTGCCTTATGAAGAGATGAAGCTACGTATGTTAAATGGTAGTCACTCGTTTTTAGCTTATTTAGGCTATTTAGCAGGTTATTTACATATTGATGAATGCATGCAAGATCCTAATTATGTGAAAGCTGCAAGACATTTGATGATAAATGAACAAGCAAGCACATTACGAGTAAAAGGAGTTGATTTACAGGCTTATGCCGATTCGTTGCTTGATCGTTATCGCAATACAGGTTTAAAACATCGTACTTGGCAAATAGCCATGGATGGTACTTTAAAATTACCCCAACGTATGCTCGATTCAGTCCGTTTTCATTTAGCGAATAACACACCTTTTGATTGTCTAGCTTTAGGTATTGCAGCTTGGATGAGATATGTAAGTGGGACTGATGATGCAGGTAAGATGATTGAGATAAGTGATCCAATTGCTGATAAGTTGAAAGAACTAGTAGCAAACAGCCAAGATAATCAAGAACGGGTAAAATCGCTATTGTCATTATCACATGTATTTGGTGATGATCTACCTAACAATAAATGTTTTGTTGAACAGGTAACTAAAGCTTATTTAGCTTTGCGGGATACTGGCGCTAAAAAGTCAGTTGAACAATTAGCAGAAAGTTTTTAAAGTTTTTTTTAAACATTACTAACACAACTAACATAATTAATAAAAACAAAGTGTAATTACCTGCAAGGGCGTTACACTTTTCACTTGTACTCCAATTTAGTACAAATAACCTTTCTATATTTATTTCATTGAAATAGCAACACATTTCAAACAAAAAATTAAGGCGTAAGTGTTTTTTAAATTCAACGGAAGGCAAGTAGCCTAACGAAGAATGTAATCGTTTATGATTGTACCAATAGGCATAAGCCGAAAAAGCGCGTTGTAACTCAGCCGTTGAGTTTAAGCGATTAACTCTTATTCTTTTTGTTGATGTGGCACCCTATTATACAAATAAGTCAAATTCTATTAATAATACATTTTCAACAATCGCGCAAAATGATATTCACACACAAATTAATTCATTAGTAGCATCAAATGAAGATAAAATAAAGATTCGCCTTGACACTCAAAATTTACTTGATTGTGCGCATGAAGTTTGTGAAAAACACCTTTACCATGATGATATAAAACAAGATTTTATTGATGATATTAATAATTTTGCCACGCACATTGTAAATCAAGTCGAAAGCGGAGCGATGAGTTATGAACAAGGCTCAGAAGCGATAAAATCTGAAGAAAAGAGTTTATGGGATCAAAGTATTCACTGGATAGGTCGGGGACTAAGTGTTTTAGGTGGTGCAGGCTTGATGGTGACGGGGGTTGCAATGTGCACAACTGGTATGGGTTGTATACTTGGCTCATATGTAGCAGCGCATGGAGTTAATAGTATTCAAGAAGGGATAACCGATGAAGATGGTTTTTTAAAATCAGTGTATCAAAATGCGGCGGTAGGATTAGGAATGTCTAAAGAGGCCGGTTCTTTGGCTTATGATTTAGTTGATATCGGTATATCCGTACATGGTAAACTTAAATTAGTTCCTAAAATAGATAAAAGTTTTGCAATTAATCAATTTAATCGCGCTAATTCAGCAAAATTCAAATTATTTCATTATGGTAGAAAGGATTTGACACGAGCATATAGACAGATGAATAAATGGTTGTTAGGTTCTGAAATATTTAGTGATGGTATATCATTATATGAAATTTATCAAGAGGCTGAAAATATATTAGTTAAAGATAATGAAAGTAGTGAGACAAATTTATATATTTCAAAACCAGAAAAGATTGATAATATAGAGAAAATTGTAGATAGTTGTACAATAGTAATACGTGTTACAGGTAGTGAATCTGATGTAGATGACCAACCTAATTACTCGTTGTGTACGCGCTTGGATGGTACTACATATCGGCAATATTTTGATGGCCATATTGAAGAAGGTTCTATTGAATAACAGGAATAACACAGATGATTATATTGATTTACATTGCGTATTACTTTTTCTCTATTTTGCCTATTATTATTACTTATCGCTTTAGAAAATATACAATAAGTGATTATCAATATAATAAAAAGTTGAAATGGCAAAGGTGCATTATGTTGGTTTTTAATTATGTTGCTGCAGCTGTTCAAATTATAATTGGATATGAACTTAAACGTATCGCTCGTTCTAATGAAGATTATGGTCCTCTTGCATTATCAGCATATATATTTTTAATTATTTATAACTTTTTTTCAATATCCTGGTTAGAAAGCCCAAAAGAGTATTTAAAAAAGAAAAAGAAAAAATGGAAATAATAATGAATTTAGTGAAGTTAGCTTTCCACCATTAACAACTAGAGAAATAACATAGATGATTATATTGATATACATTGCGTATTACTTTTTCTCTATTTTGCCTATTATTATTACCTATCGCTTTAGAAAATATACAATAAGTGATTATCAATATAATAAAAAGTTGAAATGGCAAAAACGCATCATGTTGTTTTTAAATTATATCGTTGCTTTTTTCGAGGCGTTTATTGCCGGACATAGAAAAACAATCCATAACTATAGTTCTGACTATGAGCTTTTACTTTTCTCATCAGGAATATTTATTTGTATTTACATTTTTAGCATAGGGTGGTTAGAAAGCCCAAAAGAGTATTTAAAAAAGAAAAAATGGAAATAATAATGAATTTAGTGAAGTTAGCTTTCCACTATTAACAACTAGAGAAATAACACAGATGATTGTATTGATTTACATTGCGTATTACTTTTTTTCAATTATGCCTATTATTATTGCTTATCGTTTTAGACAATATACAATAAGTGATTATCAATATAATAGACGTTTGAAATGGCAAAGGCGCATCATGTTGGTTTTCAATTATATTGCTCTGGGTATCCAAATTATAATTGCATGTGAACTCGAACGTATCGTTCGTTCTAATCAAGATTATGGCCCTCTTTTATTATCAGCATGTATATTTTTAATTATTTATAATTTTTTTACAATATCCTGGTTAGAAAGCCCAAAAGAGTATTTAAAAAAGAAAAAGAAAAAATGGAAATAATAATGAATTTAGTGAAGTTAGCTTCCCACCATTAACAACTAGAGAAATAACACAGATGATTGTATTGATTTACATTGCGTATTACTTTTTCTCTATTTTGCCTATTATTATTACTTATCGCTTTAGAAAATATACAATAAGTGATTATCAATATAATAAAAAGTTGAAATGGCAAAGGTGCATTATGTTGGTTTTCAATTATATTGCTCTGGGTATCCAAATTATAATTGTAAGTGAACTTAAAATTATAGTCCGTTCTAATCAAGATTATGGTCCTCTTTTATTATCAGCATTTATATTTCTAATTGTTTATAGTCTTTTTCCAATATCCTGGTTAGAAAGCCCAAAAGAGTATTTAAAAAAGAAAAAGAAAAAATGGAAATAATAATGAATTTAGTGAAGTTAGCTTTCCACCATTAACAACTGTCGCATTACCTTCCAAACAAATTGTAGAAATTCCTCACATTGTTTACAGTAATTTGAGAAACGACTGTAATGAATATACATAAAAAAACAAAATTAACGCCTTATCACAGACAAGAAATATGGCGCTTATATCATAAAGAAAAAATAACGGTCACCAATTTGGCTAAACGCTATAACAAAATCTATCCGGGTGAAATACTACACGTTGATACCAAACGTTTACCTGTACTTAAAAATGAAACAAAACAGCAAACTCGATAATACCGTCTATTGATATCAATTTGATGTTAATTGGTTTTTTACATAAACATGGTGCGATCCTAAAACTTTTTCACAAAAATGACGCTGTCTTGATTTGTTTAGATAAACTGCGTGATAACCAGCGTATCAATCAAAAATCGACAAAAATCACCTGCAACGACAATTTGATGTAGGTGATAAAGAACAAATTGTTGTTGCGGATTTAACCTAATGACAAAGGGTAGCGGAAGCGACATTTAAAACAATTAAAACGGAATTTGTAAAAGGCCAACGTTTCAACTCAACGGCTGAGTTACAATGCGCTTTTTCGGTTTATGCTTATTGGTATAATCATAAACGATTATATTCTTCGTTAGGCTATTTGCCTCCCGTTAAATTTAAAAAACACTTACCCCTTAATTTTTTGTTTGAAAATGTGTTTCCATTCTAATCAAAAAAACTTTTCTTATACCTAAAAATATCCTACTATTCTCCCTTATTTTGTTCCTTACCATAAGAATGATATATGTTTAAATCTGCCGACTTAAATATTTCAGAACCAGTTAATCAACAAATTTACCGTAAATTAAGAAAAGCGATTATTACTTGTCAAGTATTGCCTGGTGTTTTACTGTCAGAAAAAGAAATTTCTAGTCAATTTAGTGTTTCAAGGCAACCGGTTAGAGAAGCGTTCATTAAATTAGCTGAAGCGGGACTTGTGCAAATTCTTCCTCAACGAGGAACATTTGTTACAAAAATATCGATTAAAAAAGTTATTGATGGCCAATTTATCCGAGATGCTGTTGAGTGTGCAATTATTAAACAAGCTGCACTAAGGATTAGTGAGGCAGATATTTTATTGCTACAAAAAAATCTTGATGAACAAAAAGAAGCTAATAAACATAAGAATATTCATTATTTTCTTGAAAAAGATGATGAGTTTCATCAAATTTTAATGAATGTGATAGACTGCCAAATGGCTTGGGAAAGTGTCGAGAACATTAAAGCAATGATGGATAGAGTCAGATTTCTTTCATTAGAACAGATTTCTCCGCCAGAGGATCTTGTTAAACAACACGAAAAAATTCTGATAGCTTTAAAAAATCATGATCCTGAGCTTGCTGCTATAGCTCAACATGAACATTTATCGGCTATTTTAGAGACAATAAAAATAGTGTCTAAGCAGAAAAATGAATGGTTTGTTGATTAGTATTTATTAAAGCTATGGATTGTTCTTTTTGTTGTAAATAAATATGTCGTTTATCTTTTTTATAACTTGATTTATTTGAATGATTATTTATTTTTACGCAAATAGCCTAAAGCGCCAGCAATCTTTATTGTCCATATTCCATTTTTAAACATTAAAGGAAACGTTGCTCGACTGCTTGCATTAGGTCCTGGGTTTTGTTGCACTATTTCGATTTCGGTATCAGTTACTTTACTGATAATAGCTACATGCCCATAGCTAGACCAATTAAGGACAACAATATCATCCACCTGCGGTTTAGTAGGTGAGCCATTGTGGAATTGTAATAAATTGCGTTGTCGATTAATTTTGCCATCAGCAACTAATGGATCAAAGAAATCTTTTGCATGCCCATAGCTATTAGGCATTTTGTGATTAAAGCGTTGATAATAATAGCGTTTAATAAATTCAACACATTGATATTTCAAACCTAAGTTATAGCCGTCTTTAGCAATATTTCTTCCACTTACATTATTGATGCTACCGTTATAATAGACTTTCACACCATTAAATTCGTCAACGACTTTACCAATTTGGGGGTTATTAATTTCAACATTGGCAAAAGCACACGAATAAAGTATATAGTAGCTTAATATTGATAATAGCAAAAATAAGAACAGACTTTTTTTATAGTTTAATAGCATTTTTTATTTCCATTGTTTTTATAATCTATTATTAATTCTAATTGTTATTTTATTAAAAAAACAAAATAAAAAAAATCTAAATAATAACAACTTAATAGTAATATTATTACGTTATTTTATATTAAACGTACTAGTGTAGTAATTATGAGTACAATAACATCTATTTTTGTATAAGTTAGTGACTTATGATCATGAATGATTATTTTCTGCTGACAATTTGTATAATCCTATTCATCATTACGATAACTATGTTTGAGTTAATAATAGCGGAGGGATTGTAGGATGATTAAGAAAGTTAAAATAAATGTGAAAGGACGAGTGCAAGGTGTTGGATTTCGTTTTTTTACATATCAGCAAGCGCAACAGCTTGGTTTGGTTGGATATGTCCGGAACTTAGATAATGGCGAGGTTGAAATTATTGCTCAAGGTAATAGTTTACAAATAGCAAAATTAACACAATGGATTGAAAATGGCGGACCTGCTTCGTCACGTATTTCGCATGTAAAAATTTATGAATTATTGCCACAAAACGATTTAACTTCTTTTAATGTTCGATATTAATTTAACGAAAAATAAAGTAAAATATATAAAATTTTGAACATTCGAAATAATAATTTCTTATTAACGTGATTAACGTATGTTATGAATAAAAAAAATCTGATCTGCCTTTTACTTCTTATTGCTGTTATCGGTGTTTATTACAATTATCAAAAAGGAGATGGGGTTGCAAGCCAATCTACCCAAGATATATCAGATAAACCGATTTATCAAAGTGATGAGATGTTGACAGATATTTACGACTTATCAGGTGAACTTGTGTATAAAATTGAGTCGAGTCATGTTAGGCATTATGATGATTCAGATAATACTGAATTTGATTTGCCTAATTTCACCATTTATGATCAACAGAATGTAGCTACATGGCATATTAAAGCAAAGAAAGCGACGTTAACGAGTAATAAATTTTTGTACCTTTATCATGATGTACAGTTAGATAATTTGACACAAGAAGCTCAATTAAAACAAGTGAAAACAGATAATGCAGTGGTAGATTTAACTTCACAGTTAGTTACATCAAAAGATCCTGTCATCATTAATGGGGTGGGGTTTTATTCAACCGGTATTGGTTTAGCTGGCGATTTACGTGCAAAAACGGCTAACATACTTGAAAATGTAAAAACATATTATAACACCGAGGCAAAATAAAACATGAGTTCGCTAAAAAAAATTGTTTGCTCCTTCATTTTATTGCTACCTATCTCTTTAAGTAGTTTTGCAAATGAACCGATTACGCAATCAGAAAATCCTAAGATATTTGCCGATAATAAACCCATTGCAATTGATGCTGATAATCAACAAATTGATATTGAAAATAATACTATTACATTTATTGGCAATGTGGTGATTGTTCAAGACGGATTAACCATAAAAGCGGATAAAGTTGTTATCACTGAAATGCAAGATACAGAAAAACAAAAAATTACAGCTTATGGTAATCCAGTGAATTATAAGCAAATTTTGCCTCAAAATAATAAAGTTGTCACAGGACATTCTTCACAAGTGATTTACAATGTCAAACAAAATAATATTGTTTTACAAGGTAATGCTGAATTATTTCAACAAGATAATCATATTATTAGTGATCAGATTACTTACGACGTCAAAAAACAGCAAATATTTGCACAGCCAGGTAAAAATGGGCGAGTAAAAAGCACTATCATCCCAAATCAAGTTAAAGAGATGAACAAGTAAAATGTCAATTTTAAAAGCGGAAAATCTAGCCAAAGTATACAAAAAACGACGTGTTGTTGAAGATGTCAGTTTAACCGTTAATTCAGGCGAAATCGTTGGACTATTGGGGCCTAATGGTGCTGGTAAAACCACCACTTTTTATATGGTGGTTGGTATTGTGACCTTAAATGCGGGTAAAATTTACCTTGATGATCATGATATCAGTATTTTACCTTTACATGAGAGAGCACAAAAAGGCATCGGCTATTTACCGCAAGAGGCCTCTATTTTCAGAAAATTGTCTGTAATTGATAACATTATGGCAATTTTAGAAACGCGCAAAGATATTGATAAAAATGAAAAAATTGACCGTGCTGAAGAATTACTTGAAGAGTTCCATATTACGCATATTCGTGACAGTATAGGGCAATCTTTATCAGGTGGTGAAAGGCGACGAGTTGAAATTGCTCGCGCGTTAGCGGCTAATCCTAAATTTATTTTGCTTGATGAGCCTTTTGCTGGTGTCGATCCGATTTCGGTCATCGATATCAAAGGTATCATTAAACATCTCCGTGATCGGGGTTTAGGTGTATTAATAACTGATCACAATGTGCGTGAAACGTTAGATGTTTGTGAGCGTGCTTATATTGTAAACAAAGGACATTTAATTGCTGAAGGTTCGCCTAATGATATTTTAAGTAACGAATATGTAAAACGCGTTTACTTAGGAAACGAGTTCAGGCTATGATAAAACCTAGTTTACAACTGAAAGTATCTCAACAATTGTCTATGACGCCACAATTACAATTGGCGATTCGGTTACTACAGTTGTCAACTTTAGAACTCCAACAAGAGATTCAAACTGCTCTAGAAAATAATCCATTGCTTGAAATTGCTGATCAATATGACGAAATTAACGTTGAACAAAGCGATGACATTGAACATATTGATACGCGGGAAGCTTTAGATAGCCGAGAGATCCCCGACGATATCCCATTAGATGCATCGTTAGATGATATCTATACCGCAGGAACCCCATCAGGAACGAATTCAGATTATCGTCATGATGAGTTACCTATTTACCAAGGTGAAACTCACGAAACATTACATGATTATTTAGAATGGCAGCTTGAACTCTCTCCATTTAGTGATACTGATAGGGCTATAGCCATTTCGATTATTGAAGCTATTGATGAACGGGGCTATTTAACGGTTACCACAGAAGAAATACTTGAAGGGCTGGGTAATGATGAAATTGAGCTTGCTGAAGTTGAAGCCGTATTAAAGCGCATTTTAAATTTTGATCCGATTGGCGTTGGGGCCAGAACTTTGCAAGAGTGTTTGTCTATTCAAGTGCAACATTTAACACCACCGTTATTTGTTCATCAACTAATTGATAAATACATCGATTTATTGGCTAGTCATGATTATAGAACATTAAAAAAAATATTAGGCGCTAGCGATGAGCAGTTAAAAGAAGCAGTCAATTTTATTCAAAATTTACAGCCATATCCTGGTGATTCAGTTAATACTACACCACCAGATTATGTGATCCCTGATGTTTTAGTAAAAAAAGTGAATGGAAACTGGGGTGTCGATTTGAATAATGACACCATGCCGCGCTTACGTATTAATCAGCAATATGCTGCAATGGAAAAGATAGCAAATGAAAGTGATAGTCAGTATATTCGATCACATTTGCAAAATGCGAATTGGTTTATTAAAAGTATTGAAAATCGTAATGAAACATTACTTAAAGTAAGTCAATTTATTGTTGAGCATCAGCAAGCATTTTTTGAACACGGTACTGAATACATGAAACCAATGATTTTGTCTGATGTTGCAACGGCAATTGATATGCATGAATCAACGATTTCCCGTGTGACAACACAGAAATATTTACAATGCCCTACAGGAATATTTGAATTAAAATTCTTTTTTTCTAGTCATGTAAACACAGAATCAGGTGGTGAAGCCTCATCGACGGCTATTCGTGCTTTAATTAAAAAATATATATTAGCAGAAGATAGCAAAAAACCGTTAAGTGATAGTAAATTGGCCGCAATGCTTGAAGAGCAAGGTATAATTATTGCTCGTCGAACTGTAGCAAAATACCGCGAAGCCTTATCAATTCCTTCATCAAGCCAACGTAAACAGCTTTAAATTTAAAACTGTTTACGGCAACGGATTATTTTAAATGACTTTTTCAGTTTCAATAATCATCATATCCGTAGTAAAAGAACCATCAGCTTGAAGTTCAAAATAACTTTTTGTATCGTCAGCTGCTGTTTCTTGGTAAATTCGTATTGCCTCAATTAACTGTTCAGGAGTACGCATTCGTTTAACCCATGTATCAAAAGAGAGTGTTAAACGGTGGCGAGCTATATTATTAATGACAAAACCTGATTCAGTTAAAAAGGTTAACCACTCACCGGGGGTATAGTCGCGAACGTGTGATGTGTCACGCAAGGCTTCAACAGTTTGTAGCCAAATATCTAGTACAGGATGACCAGGTGAAACAACATCCATAATAATTAATTTACCACCAGGTTTAGTTATGCGATGGAGCTGTCGAATACTTTTGCCCACATCATGCCAGTGATGTGCTGAATAACGGCTGACAACAATATCAAATTGATTATCAGCAAAAGGTGGATATTCAGCATAACCCTGCTTAACGGTTATATTTTGTAAACCGCGCTCTTTTGCTGTTTGCTCTACAACCGATAACATTTCATTTGAAAGATCATAGGCAGTAACATGTTTAACATATTTTGCTGCAATAAAACTGACATGACCTGCGCCACATCCCATATCAAGTAGACTTGCCTCGGAATGTGGTATAAGTAGGTTAGATAAATATTCAAGATCAGGCCCTTGAGCATGTACTTTACTGGTTAAATAAGCATTGGCTTGTTCGCCAAACTGCTGTTTTACATTGTCATGATGTGTTGCCATTGTTTATTCTCATTATTGGGCGCAAATAAGCGCCCAAAAGTTAAAGTTAAGCTAAAAATGAAGGGATTTTCTGTTCAAAGTCGCTAATCGCTTCTTCATGTTGTAAGGTTAAGCCAATATTATCTAACCCATTTAACAAGCAATGACGTTTAAAAGCATCGATTTTAAATGTATATTGCTTGTCGCCGGCAATAACAACTTCATTGACTAAATCAATGGTAAACTCAATGCCTTCATTGGCTTCGACAATTTTAAACAGCTCATTGACATCCTCTTCGGATAAATTAACCAATAATAACTGATTGTTAAATGAGTTATTGTAAAAAATATCGGCAAAGCTTGAACCAATAATAGTCTTAAAACCATAATCAGCTAATGCCCAAGGGGCATGTTCACGAGAAGAACCGCATCCAAAATTTTCACGTGCTAATAAAATGCTGGCACCTTTATAGCGGGGTTTATTCAAGACAAATTCAGGATTAGGCTGTTCGCCAGCATCATCTAAAAAGCGCCATTCATGAAAGGCATGTTGACCAAATCCAGTACGTGTTACTTTCTGTAAAAACTGTTTTGGAATGATTGCATCTGTATCAACATTAGCCGCATCCAAAGGAACAACTAATCCGGTATGTTTTGTAAATTTAGCCATGACAAGTCTCCTTAAAACGGTTTGCGAATATCAGTAAAATGACCAGTAATAGCCGCTGCAGCAGCCATAGCAGGGCTGACTAAATGTGTTCTGGCATCCCGCCCTTGGCGGCCTTCAAAATTACGATTACTAGTTGATGCGCAGCGATCCCCTGGTGCTAATTTATCGTCATTCATTGCAAGGCACATTGAACAGCCCGGCAACCGCCATTCAAAACCAGCGTCGATAAAAATTTTATCTAATCCTTCGGCTTCGGCTTGTTCTTTGACAGGACCTGAGCCTGGCACGACTAATGCTTGTACACCTTCTGCCACTTTACGACCCTTAGCAATTTGCGCCGCTGCGCGTAAATCTTCAATTCTCGAATTTGTACATGAGCCAATAAACACTTTATTGATCTTAATATCTGTCATTTTGGTGCCTGCGGTTAATCCCATATAAGTTAATGCGCGTTCTGCGGAATGTTTCTCGATAGGATCAGAAAAAAACTCGGGATTGGGTACTGTTGCATCAATGGACGTGACTTGACCCGGATTTGTTCCCCAAGTGACTTGAGGTGCAATATCTTTACCTTCAAGTGTGACCACGGTATCAAACTGCGCACCGTCATCGGTTTTTAGAGTTTTCCAATAGGCAACAGCTTTTTCAAAATCTTCCCCTTTTGGTGAAAATTGACGACCTTTTAAGTACTCAAAAGTCACTTCATCTGGCGCAATAATGCCAGCTTTAGCCCCCATCTCGATTGCCATATTGCATAATGTCATGCGTCCTTCCATTGATAATGATTTAATGGCATCACCACAAAATTCAACCACATGCCCAGTACCACCAGCACTAGTGGTTTTACCAATAATCGCTAATATAATATCTTTGGCCGTGATTCCTTCAGCTACTTGACCTTTGACCTCGATTTTCATGGTTTTAGCCCGACCTTGTTTTAAGGTTTGAGTGGCTAAGACATGCTCAACTTCAGAGGTGCCAATCCCGAATGCTAGTGCGCCAAATGCACCATGAGTTGCGGTATGTGAATCACCACACACAATAGTCATACCGGGTAAAGTCATACCTTGTTCAGGACCGACCACATGGACAATACCACGTAATGGGCTTTGTAAATCATATAACGAAACACCAAACTCTTTGGCATTTTTTGCCAGTTCAGTTAATTGAATGCGAGCCATTTCGCTGCAAGCATTTAAATCATTACTTTTGGTTGAAGTATTATGATCCATGGTTGCAAAAGTTTTATGAGGCTGACGCACTTTACGATTCATTGCACGCAAACCATCAAATGCTTGTGGAGAGGTGACTTCATGCACTAAATGACGATCAATATATAAAATAGGTGTTTCGTTTGGTGCTTCATAAACGACATGTGCATCATATAATTTTTGATACAGTGTTTTTGACATTGCATATTCCTTATTATTTTTACAACAAGTACTAACGAATTAGTTTATCGCATTATTTTATTTACGGTTGTAATCAAACCATGCGGTTAAATCAACTTACAAATAATATCACCCATTTCATCGGTCGATACTGGCTGTTCTTTTTGGGCTAGATCAATAGTACGATAGCCTTGCTCTAATGCTTTATTTACGGCTGTTTCGATAGCTGAGGCAATATCATCTCTTTTTAAGCTATAACGTACTAGCAATGCTAAAGATAGAATTTGTGCTGCTGGATTGGCAATGTTTTTACCAGCAATATCTGGCGCACTACCGCCTGCAGGTTCGTATAATCCAAATCCTTGTTCGTTAAGGCTGGCAGAAGGTAACATCCCCATAGAGCCCGTTATCATAGCGCATTCATCAGACAAGATATCACCAAATAAATTTGAACATAAAATAACATCAAACTGTGAAGGATCTTTAACTAATTGCATAGTGGCATTATCAATATACATATGTTCAAGAGCAACATCTGGATAGTTTTTAGCAACTTCACTCACCACTTCACGCCATAAAATTGAGGTTTGTAATACATTAGCTTTATCAATTGATGTCACTTTCTTACGGCGTAAACGCGCGGCTTCAAAGCCCATTTTGGCGATGCGTTCGATTTCAAAACGGTGATACACTTCAGTATCAAAAGCCTTTTCTTGCGCACCACTTCCTTCTCGTCCTTTTGGTAGACCAAAATAGATACCGCCAGTTAATTCGCGCATACATAAAATATCAAAACCACGCTCGGCAATATCGGCGCGTAATGGGCAAAGATCTTCTAATCCTTGATATAAGCGAGCAGGGCGCATATTAGCAAATAATTTGAAATGTTTGCGTAGTGGCAATAACGCACCGCGTTCAGGTTGTTGGTCGGGTGGTAAGTTAGTCCATTTTGGTCCGCCCACTGAGCCAAATAAAATAGCATCCGCTTTTTCGCATCCTTCTAGTGTTTCTTTCGGTAATGGACAGCCATGAATATCAATTGCTGCACCACCGACATCATATTCGCTAGTAGTAATAGAAAGTTGATATTTTTGGCGGATAACGTCCAATACTTTATAGGCTTGTTTCATTACTTCAGGGCCAATGCCATCGCCAGGCAGTACTGCAATATGATAGTTTTGTGACATTTTTTATTCCTTTATAATCTCATTTAATCTTCTTATTTTGCTGTTAAACGAGCAAAACAAATAATTTTTTAATCTTGGTGTAATTTTTGTTTTTCTTGGGCAACTTGATTTGCTCTATACACATTATTTAATACATTAATTAAAGCCAACGCCGATGAGTGAACAATATCAGTTGCAAGTCCAACACCATGGAACTTACGCCCCTTATATTCGGCAACAATATCCACTTGGCCTAACGCATTTTCGCCTTGTCCTTTAGAAGCTAACTGGTATTTGACAATCGAAATCGGCTCGCCAGTAATCCGATTTATGGCTTGGTAAACTGCATCGACCGGGCCATTACCTGTTGCTGCATCGGAATACTTTTTATCGCCAATTAATAAACTGACTGAAGCAGTTGAAACCACTGTTGAACCCGACTGAACATTAAAATAATCCAAAACATAATGTTCTTTTTCATCTTTCAATTGGTTGATAAAGATTAATGCTTCTAAATCATAATCAAACACTTGACCTTTTTTATCAGCCAGTTCTAAAAACGCTTCATAGACTTGATCTAAGTTATAATCTTTATCGTGATAACCCAGCTCTTCTAAACGATGTTTAACCGCGGCGCGTCCAGAGCGAGAGGTTAAGTTTAATTGAATCTGATTTAAGCCGATTGATTCAGGGGTCATAATCTCGTAAGTTTCACGATTTTTTAAAACCCCATCTTGATGAATCCCTGATGAGTGAGCAAAAGCATTACTACCAATAATTGCTTTATTGCCCGGAATTGGCATGTTAGTAATTTGGCTGACAATTTGGCTGGTACGATAAATCTCTTGATGATTGATATTGGTATGAACATTTAAAATATTTTGGCGAACTTTGATTGCCATAATCACTTCTTCAAGTGCGGTATTACCTGCACGTTCGCCTAAACCATTCATCGCCCCTTCAATTTGCCGAGCGCCTTCTTGAACCGCGCTAATCGAGTTAGCCACCGACATGCCCAAGTCATCATGGCAATGCACAGAGATAACCGCTTGATCAATGTTCGGGACACGTTCAAATAAGGTATGAATAATGCCACCAAATTGATAAGGGACAGTATAACCGACAGTATCCGGAATATTGATCGTTCTTGCCCCGGCTTTAATTGCTGCCTCAACGATCCGACATAAGTTATCAATTGGGGTACGACCTGCATCTTCACAAGAAAACTCCACATCATTAGTATAATTACGTGCACGTTTAATACAGTGCACCGCCCGTTCAATGACATCATCAAATGTCATTTTTAATTTATCTTTAACATGTAAGGTTGATGTTGCCATAAAAGTATGAATTCGAAATTGATCAGCAACTTTTAATGCCTCGGCAGCAACATCAATATCTTTATCAACACAACGAGATAAGGCACAAACACGGCTATCTTTAATGGTTTTAGCAATCGTTTGTACCGATTCAAAATCACCGGGTGATGATACAGGAAAGCCAACTTCCATCACATCGACTCGCATTCGCTCCAGTGCAAGCGCTATTTGTAACTTTTCTTTAACACTTAAACTTGCTTGTAATGCTTGTTCGCCATCACGTAACGTTGTATCAAAAATAATGACTTGATCGCTCATTGTTTTTCCTTTTATATATTTTAGCGCTATTACGGTATTTCAAGTTAAGAAAACAAAAAAACCCGCACTTTAGCGCGGGTTCTTGTAATTTGTTGAGTCTTTATTTAACTACTTCTTTTACTCCACACACAAGCTATCCGCGCAAATTGATGCGAGGAGGAGGCTGAGGTCGAGTGATAAATAGTTAACAAACATAAAAATCTCTATTTTGATTGTAATTAATACAGACTAAAACTGATGATATTTTTACCAAATGATATTAGTGGTGTCAATGATTATTTGCAGCCAATCTTAATATATTCTATTTTTATTAAAACAAAGTACCCAATACTAATAAGCATTGCTTCGCTATTTGACAAATCTATTAAAATAATAAGTTGAGACATAATGAAACCGAATTATAATAATGAAAAGAATAACTCACGAGGGTATAACAATGAACATAGTTGATATTTCTCAAAAACGCTATACGACCAAACATTATGATCCAACCAAAAAAATTCCTGCCGACAAGATTGAACAATTATTAACTGTTTTAAGAAATAGCCCATCATCAGTTAACTCACAACCATGGCATTTTTATGTTATTGATAGTGATGCGTCAAAAAATAAAATTTTACCGGCTATACTTGAATTTAATCAACCAAGAGTGACTGGCGCTTCGCACACTATTGTCTTTTGTATTAAAACACCATTAGACGAAGCTCATTTAGTCAATCTACTTAATCAAGAAGAGAAAGACGGTCGATATCCTTCAACCGATCTTAAACAAGCACAAGATCAAGGTCGTCGGCACTTTGTAAAGCTTAATAGCACAACCATTGAATCGCAACAATATTGGGAAAGTAAACAAGCTTACCTCGCATTAGGGCAACTGCTTTTTGCAGCAGCGGCAATAGGTATTGATTCAACGGCTATTGAAGGATATGACGCCCAAAAAATGGACGAGATTTTAGAGCTCAAAAGCAAAGGGCTTAAAAGTGTTATTGTAGCCACATTAGGCTATCGAGCCGAAAATGACGGCAATGCGCATCGACCAAAATCACGCTTATCGAAAGAGCAACTTTTTACGTTTTTATAAACAAAAATAACGTTTCCAAATTATCCCACCTAGTAAAAGGTGGGATACCTTAAAATGGCTTTATATCATTTTTGATAATAATTTTGATATTGCTTGAGTTTATCTTCTAGTACTTGTTGTTGTTCTGGAGTAAAGTCTTCGTTAAAACAGAGATAACAAGCATATTTTTGAATATAGAACAAATAGCCTTTGTTGAATTTTTCAATTTTATAAAATTGAGAATATTTTATATTAAACGTTAATATTATATTCTTAGGTATGAATTCAATGCGATCTTCATAAAAAATACAACTCATATTTTGAAATGAATCATCTAATGTTTTAACACTATTTTTTGCGAATTCTTTTGTACTATTTTTAGAACAAATAACTGACAAAAATGAGAGTAAAAACAGCACGCCAGATAAAAGAAAGTTTTTTGAAAAAAATAAAACACTACCAAGAAAAAAGAAACACGCTACTATCATAAAAAATAAGGATGTTTTACGAAATACATAACGAGCCAAAGTATAAATTCGGTGATAGTCCAGTACGTAATTTTTAATTACTGCTATTTGTGTTTCTTGATTTTTAGAAAAGTAAGGCTCTAAATAACGTTTAACCATAATTAGATCATCAGGTTTAAACAGATCGTAGCTTACAAATTCAAAATGTGTTTTATTGATAAAAAAAACAAAACCGTTTTGTGCTTGATGTACCTGAAATAAATCTGAGTAATAAAAAGTACTGAATTCATTTTTATCTTTATTTTGTTTTACCCATTTTTCATTATCGAAAGTGATGGCAAAATTTCGCATATTATTGGCAATTGAGTTGTTTAATTTTTGCGTAAATTCTTCATCTAAAGAACCAAGATATGCATAATAAGAATCTTGTATATATTGATGATTGATATGATACTCAACGACTATTTCTTGCATAATAAATACAATCTAATTTAAGGTATTGTTGATTATATATGCACATGGGGTGAATTTGAACGGTTTTATATAAATCTACCGTTAACACCATTTAACCAAATTACTCACATTATTACAAATAACCCTAGACCCAATCTCCAGAATCGCTACAATATACGCCATTAGTCATATAGCAAATGCCTTTTGCTATTTTTAACCCAATAAACGGATGATGTTTTATGGCGCAATATGTTTATACCATGAATCGCGTTGGGAAGATTGTTCCTCCTAAACGCTATATTTTAAAAGATATCTCTTTAAGCTTCTTTCCGGGTGCCAAAATTGGTGTACTCGGTTTAAATGGAGCGGGTAAATCCACTTTACTGCGAATTATGGCAGGAGTCGATACCGAAATTGAAGGTGAAGCACGCCCACAGCCTGGCATTAAAATTGGTTATTTACCACAAGAGCCGAAATTAGATCCTAAACAAACCGTACGCGAAGCCGTTGAACAAGCGGTTGGTGATGCTAAAAAGGCGTTAGCACGATTAGACGAAGTGTACGCTGCTTATGCTGATCCTGATGCCGATTTTGACAAATTAGCCAAAGAACAAGCGGAACTAGAAGCCATAATTCAAGCACAAGATGCGCATAATTTAGATAACCAATTAGAACGAGCTGCTGATGCACTGCGTTTACCTGATTGGGATGCGAAAATTGAAAACTTATCCGGTGGTGAACGCCGTCGTGTAGCTATTTGTCAGTTATTGTTGGAAAAACCTGATATGTTATTAATTGACGAACCAACCAACCACTTAGATGCCGAATCGGTTGCATGGCTAGAACGATTTTTACATGACTACGAAGGTACCGTTGTTGCGGTAACCCACGATCGCTACTTTTTAGATAATGTAGCTGGTTGGATTTTAGAACTTGACCGTGGTGAAGGCATTCCTTGGGAAGGGAACTATTCATCTTGGCTTGAACAAAAAGATCAGCGTTTAGCGCAAGAAGCTTCGACCGAATCAGCGCGTCGTAAATCGATCGAAAAAGAACTCGAGTGGGTACGGCAAAATCCAAAAGGGCGCCAAGCAAAAAGCAAAGCCCGTTTAGCCCGTTTTGAAGAACTCAACAGCAACGATTATCAAAAACGTAACGAAACTAACGAACTATTTATTCCACCTGGGCAACGTTTGGGTGATAAAGTGATTGAGGTCAATAACCTAACTAAATCGTATGGCGATCGCGTGTTGATTGATAACCTCTCTTTTAGCATTCCAAAAGGGGCAATTGTTGGCATTATTGGTCCAAATGGGGCAGGTAAATCCACGCTATTTAGAATGCTATCGGGCAAAGAGCAACCCGATTCAGGTACCATTACTTTAGGTGAAACCGTGCAGTTAGCTTCGGTTGATCAGTTCCGCGATAACATGGATGATAAAAAAACCGTTTGGGATGAGATCTCAAATGGTCAAGATATTATGCGTATCGGCAATTTTGAAATTCCAAGTCGTGCTTATGTTGGTCGTTTTAACTTTAAAGGTGTTGATCAGCAAAAACGTGTAGGTGAACTTTCAGGTGGTGAACGTGGACGCGTGCATTTAGCCAAATTATTGCAAGTAGGCGGTAATGTTCTGTTACTTGACGAACCGACCAATGACTTAGATGTCGAAACGCTACGTGCGTTGGAAAATGCATTATTAGAGTTCCCGGGCTGTGCCTTAGTGATTTCGCATGACCGTTGGTTCTTAGATCGCATTGCCACCCATATTTTGGATTATCAAGATGAAGGCCATGTTGAATTTTTTGAAGGTAACTTTACCGAGTACGAAGAGTGGAAAAAACGCACACTAGGTGCTGAGGCATTAGAGCCAAAACGCGCTAAATATAAACGAATCACCAAATAGATTTAACCTTCATTCCATTCCGCTGAAATGATGCCAGCGGAATGGTTTATCTTCTTGATATCAATCTTAAACTATTTTTTACACGTTAGTGACTTAAACTAGCGCCTTAGATACTTTAATAATTTTGGCAAAGGTATCAGTTAGCAAACGTGGTATAGCGTTTATACCACGTGATTTTGCATCATCACAAATGGCAATCGCAAGATCAGGTTTTGAACTTTTATGAATCGCTTTTTGAATAATTTGATGTACAGGCAGATCAATATGCTGTGTTGTATTATAAGCAGCAAGTTTATAAACATGACTAAAACCATGTTTAAATAAAAAGTTTTCAATATCTCGGGCTGGTAAAACGGTTAAGTAATCATCGGGATTTTTATCGTCACCACATAGCGATTTTACGGTATCGGCATATTTCTTGCCAGCCATATCTCCATCGGTTATCACATACCAATGAATGCCCATTTTATTAGCATATTTAATCAATGGTTTTAAACCACATTGCGCAAACTCAATTAACTGAACGCCTTCAGAACTTAAATGGTAACCGCTCTGTTCAGCCAATTCACGCAGTAGCCAAACTTCGGTTTCTCCTTCGACTAACAGCCAACAACGGGCAAACAGTGCACTGGCACGGCGGTAAAAAATATGGAACAAAATGCGCCGGCTATCATCAATCCCAAAAGATTGGGGCGTGATATATTTGGGCACAATTTTATCGGGTAGACGAATCAATCGGTACAGACACTCTAATGGAAATAACGAAACTAAATCACTTGAATTAGACGTAATGATTTTTTGTGTTGGCAGATGCTTCAACAATCGAAAGCCAACCGACAAAATAATCGGATGTAACTGACTTTCTGGCTCTTCTAAAATCAAAATAGGCACAGCGTGTTGTGAAAGCGTATTATGGCCTTTGGCATTAATGATCGACCCCAAAATCCCTAACAGTGCAGTTCGCAAATAGTCGTTATCAAGATCATCTAACACATTATTAATTCGCTCAAGCGAATTCCAATCTTCACTACGTGGTGAGCCTTTTTGGGCAACATGCTTATAATGGTAACGGTGCTCTTGATCGGCAAAATAATACTCTAAAAGCGCTCTAGCAGCTTGCAAACCGCGGTGTAACTCATCTTGTGTCAATTGTGTCGAATACGCTTTTAATTGCTCACAAAGTTGCAAAGTATAGTATTCGGATAAGGGCTGATTGGTAATGGGTAAATTCTGCAGACTAATCGAGCTCTTTAGTGCCATAACAGGGTTAAGCATAATTAAATGGGCAATTAACGCCTTGTGATCAGCAAAAGCGAAAGTTCTTTGTTGCAAATCCACCAAAGAGTGTTGGGTTATAATCTTATCGGCTTGTTTATTGGCGGTAATAAGGTAAGTGATTCGACGCAGTTTATCTTGATCAACAGTATAAGCAACGGGTAATAGTCGTTGATAGATGGGATTATTAAGTTCATTAAAATAGGACTCACAATAGGTTATTTTAATCACAATCTTATTGCCATAGACATCGTATTTATCGTGATAAAAATCAGAATCCACAAATTGATAAAACTGATTATCAAGTGACAGCAATTGCAAAGCGCTAATCAAACTTGACCGACCCCAACGGTTTTCGCCCATTAGCACGCTAACGCTTGGATTTAAGGTTAAAGATAGCGATTTGATACCTTTAAATCCTGAAATATCCATTTGCTCAATAAACATGGTACCTCCTTATGCTTTAAAGATGATACTTTTCTGTCCTTTTACGAATTCGTTCAACTTTTTGATGCGTACTAGCCATTAACTTAGCTTCATTACGCAAAATCGTTTTTAAAGGTTGATTAAAATACACTTTCAAAAATCGCCAAATATCGCGATCGGTTAGCCCAATATTCATGGCTGAAAAATAAAGCCCAATTAAATCTTTATCACGCCAACGTACAGGAACCGTTTTACGAACCTGAGCACGGTGTAAATCAATCACCGATAATTTTATTTGCTGATGATTTTCAAAAAGTGGAATATCAAGCAAAAAGTGACACAAATAACAATCACGATGATTAACCCCAGCGGCGTGCATTTGGGCGACCATTTTTGCCAAATAAATAACTAAACAACGCTTTATATGATAGCTAGGTGGGTTAGTTAACCATGGCTTGGTAAAATCTTCTAAACTCACAGTCGGGTTAAGATCTCTTGTCACAATAAACGAATGACGAGTCAGTGGATTTAATCCCTTACGACCAAATGCACGCCCATCCATCGTATTAACGCCAACTTGCTCCAAACGCTCAATCGCATCCCACTCTTGCTTAGCATCTAAAACAGGTAAACGTAGCGAAATAAGATTCTTCACAATCTCTTTTATTGTTGAACCGCGGTGAATTTTAATAAAATACGATTCGCCATCGAGCTCAAAATTCAACGTCTTACGTTGCTTAACCGCGCGATAAACTTTACCCGAGATTAACTCAACTTCCGCAAACGGATCTTTATCTTTCCACAAAGCATCAAAAGGGGATTTTAACTTCAACTCATTCATAATGATCACAACCTAAAATAATATCTGCGGCACGCTGAGCTAAATGATATAAATCAGCCGTCTGGCCATAGTGTACCGCATTGTTATGCCATGTTAGTAATTGATCGTGATTGGTTATGGCATTTTGCACCGCGTGATTGAGATCTGCTTGTACAAAAGGCTCGGCAAGGATCACCCCAGCGTTTGCATCGTGTATATGATAAGCATACCCTGAAATGCCCGATACAATAACCGGCACACCAGCGGCCAATCCTTCAACCAAAACCATACCGGCGGCTTCTTGCCTTGCAGGGTGTAATAGCAAATTTGCTGCAAATAAAAAGTCAGGGATATCATTACGTCCTGCAAAAAAACGAACTTGATGCCCAATGCCCAGTTTTGCAGCTAGTTTTTGATAAGCATCGGGTTTGTCTTGCCCTACCACTAAAAAAGTGACTTTTTGCTTTAATTCATCAGGTAAAGCGGCAATGGCAGTTAACGAACGATCCACCCCTTTACGTTTAAAATCCGATCCAATTTGCACAACCACAAAATGATCTTCATCAATTTGATTGGCTTGCCTAAATTGCTTACCTTTAGCTAGCGACTCATGATTGTATTGGCGATCTTGCGCAATACCGGGTGGCAAAAGGTAAAATCGAGACGGATCAGTATGGTAATAGTGCTCAAAATCACTAATTTGCTGTTTAGTCAAAACCATGATTTTGGTTTGGCTATGTTGATTAAATACCGCATCTTCAAAAGCCAAATAATGCTTACAGCGTTTAGACAATTTATAAAAAAAGCCCTTATGCGATACTTTTTCAGCAAAGCAGGTATCCCCTGCAAAATAGACATCCAAATCAGGCATTTTATTAAAGCCAACGACACAATCAACCGGATTCGCTT
This sequence comes from Gilliamella sp. X-23, assembly GCF_057063545.1. Taxonomy (NCBI): domain Bacteria; kingdom Pseudomonadati; phylum Pseudomonadota; class Gammaproteobacteria; order Orbales; family Orbaceae; genus Gilliamella; species Gilliamella sp. X-23. Next base: position 2,386 of record NZ_JBXSQG010000002.1, on the reverse strand, counting down.
GCAAATGCGCCTTAACCCAATGGTAATAAGATAGATTACGGCTATGGTTCGACCAACCCTTTTTAGGCACTAAAATAATATCAAACCCAGCAGGTTTATCGCCTTGCCACGCCATTACATAAATCCGCACATGGTGACCACGAGCTTGACAAGCCTTAGCAATTTGCAAAAAATCGCGTTGCAAACCACCAAAAGGGAAATACTTATAAATACAAAACGCCAGTTGCATGCAGATTGCCTCAAGTTAGAAAGGGCTATTATATACTTGTTGATAAGCAAGGTGCAAAAATAGCGACAACGGTTACAATATGCACAAAAATCGGTCAGGAAAGGTATTGATTTTATTTAAGTTTTTTTGATTGGCAAAAAGTGCAATCTAACAAATCTAGCTTGAAGTCAGCCCACTAACTCCGTAAAATACCCAAAACGCTTATTCTGGTCTATTATGCAACTTCATCTTGTGGTTAACACCTTTGGCTCTGATCTCCAACGTCGATACGGCGAAAAGATCTACAAGCTCACCCTACACGGAGGGTTTAGCTGTCCTAATCGTGATGGCACTATCGGAATGGGGGGGTGTACTTTTTGTAATGTGGCATCGATCATTGATGAATCAATACAAGTTAAATCAATTGCCGATCAACTGGTATCGCAAGCTCATCAAATGAAAAAATCCAAACGCTATCTTGCATACTTTCAAGCCTACACCAGTACTTATGCTGAAGTTGCAATCCTAAAAAATATGTACGAACAGGCGTTAAATAGTGCCGATATTGTTGGACTTTGTGTGGGGACTCGCCCTGATTGCGTACCGAATGAAGCGCTTGATTTACTGGCAGGTTATCAATCTCAAGGTTTTGAAGTATGGTTAGAACTGGGCTTACAAACCGCTCACGATAAAACCTTGCACGACATAAATCGTGGACATACTTTTAACGATTATCATCAAACCGTACAAAAAGCTCGTAATCTTGGTATAAAAGTGTGCACGCACTTAATTATTGGCTTACCCAAAGAAACCAAACAAGATAATTTAATCACGCTTGAACGGGTATTAAATAGTGGCGTTGACGGCTTAAAGTTGCATCCATTACATATTGTTGATGGCAGTATTATGGCAAAAGCGTGGCGAGCTGGTCGTATCAATATTTTATCATTGGATGAATATGTTGATATTGCAGGCGACATCATCAGACAAACCCCAGCCAATATTTTATATCACCGCATATCCGCCAACGCCAGAAAGCCAACCTTGCTAGCGCCAGATTGGTGCGAAAACCACTGGCAATCAATGAACGCAGTCGATCACAATTTGCGCCAATTTGGTGTTCAAGGCAGTGCCATTGGGGATGAGTATTGTTTTAAGGAGTAGCGGGAATGTTTTTGTGGAAAAAACAATGCAATTACATCCAAAAAGTGGTTAGGAAAGGTATTGATTTTATTAAAGTTTTTATTTGGTGTTTTTTTATTCAAAAAAACTCACCAAAACCATTTCCCAAAGCACGCCAACAAAAGCTTAACCGCCCGCAATTAACAAAACTTTACGATTTTTTAACAAAAAAGGTAGCGCATAATTAATCAATCGGTTATAATTTAATCGCCCTTAAAGCAAGGGAATGCTCGTTAGTCGAGCGGACAATTATAAAAAGTGTAAATAAAACAAAAAATTACTTGACAGGATAAGCAAAATGCGTTACCATTTATGGCACATGGCACATGGCACATGGCCTGCCAAACCTATGTTCTAAATCTTTTTCATTTTCACGGTAGTCAAAACCGGACTCCATTCTTATTTTTATCACCGAGGTCATTTCGCGTAGCGAAATCGACGCCGTCATCGCGGTCTTTTCAGGCGTTGTCTTCGGCGGGTTCTTCGACAACATCTTCAGCAAAATTATCGCCGATATCCAAGTGGTTATTAAGACCGCCATTATTGTTTAGACCTTCATTGTTATCTAAATCGGCATTGTTCTTTGCGCCATTGTTGTTATTGCCATATACGCAGGGAGTACAGGCGTTAACGGTAAATACAGCTAATACTATTCACGGAAGTAGGCCATATTTAACGTTTGATGGGGGACAGACAAAGGCAACTAATACTGATACTTTTTTGGCAATAGAGTTGCCGAATGGTAGAGTTATCACACCATCAACTAACACATCGAGTGCAGCCAATCCGATAATGTTACCTAGAGGTAATTATACATTTAATCATATTCATATGGTAATACCGTCGGGTGCAACCTCTACTAGTTTAAGTAGTCTAATAACTCAAGGGAAGTGGGGAGATGATGATGGAGATGGACTGGGGGCAGGGGGAGTAATAGCATCGGGGAGTATATCGTTAGCAATAAAGGATAAAGATGGCACTACGGTTAGTCGTGGT